>JBHYGP010000323.1:7507-10831 GCA_051858935.1 Sphingomonas sp. | reverse complement strand
AATGAAGCCGTCGGAGCGGACGATCTCGACCACGCTCCACGATCCGAGCAGGCTGACCGATACCTGCACCACGCGCGGGTCGCGGGCGCGGGCGGCGGCGTCGATCGTCTGGCACAGATTCACCTTGTCGGCGAAGGGGACCAGGTCGAGCGGGTCGGCGTCGGTGTAGAGGTGGCGGTTGGTACCGACCGGGGCTGCAGCCTTGGGGCCGGTTGCCGGATCGATCAGCGCCATCGTCTCGCCCGCGCGGCGGATCGCGGCGGCGCTGATCTCGTTCGCATGGGCAAAGGCGGTGGTCTCGCCGCTCACCGCGCGCAGGCCGAAGCCCGAGTCGGTGTTGTAGGAGGCGGTCTTGAGCCGCCCGTCGTCGAAGCCGAACGCCTCCGACTTGCGATATTGCAGGTAAAGCTCGCCATCCTCAGCCTTGGCAAGGATCGATGCGGTCAGGCGCTGAGCGGCGTCGGCGTCAAAGCCGTCGCGGTAGAGGAAGCCTCGGGGATCTGAATACATCCCCGAAATATAGAGTGGTTAGACGCTCGCGCCAGAGGCGATGTCGGGAAGGTCGCTCTGGTCGGCACCGTCCGCTGCGCCGCCGATCAGCACGAAGCGGCGGTCGCAATAGCCGCAATCGACATAGCCATGCTCGTCGATCTGCAGAAACACGCGCGGATGGCCGAGCGCGGCGGGGATACCGGCATGCGCGCCGTCACAGGCGACGCGAGCGGTGGTGACGCGGGTGACTTCTGGTGGCGCGATCATGGTGACGCGGTTAGCAAAGCGCGCGCAGCCGGGCAATCGCGGCGTGCATGTGTCTTCACATCGTTGCGGTCGAGCGCTCGAACTCGCTCGCACAGCGTTCAGCCAATTTCGCCGCGCCGTCGATACCGCCGGCCTGCATCGACTCCGCCACCGCCTCCATCGCCGGGCCGAGCATCGCAGCACCGCTGCGTCCGACGATTTTGCCGAGGAAGAAGCTCATCGTCATGTCGAGTCCCGACTTGTCGGTAGCCGACGCGGTTTCGCCCAGCATCGTCATCGCGAACACGCATTTCGCGTCGGCCTGATCGGCGGGCGTCGGGGTGGCCTGAACCATTGCGAGCGCGAGTGCAGGGACCATCAGCATCAGTGTTCCTTCCCAAAACGTCGCTCAACCTGTGCCGCGCATATGATCTTGGCAACGTCTTTCGCTTGCCAATCGTCGCGCACCGTCCCACTTCCGCGGCATGAGCGACGCGGCGATCGAGATCGACGGCCTTTCCAAGGTCTATCAGGGCGGCAAGCAGGCCCTCGACAATGTAACCTTCTCCGTGCCGCGCGGGCAGATTTTCGGGCTCCTGGGGCCGAACGGCGCGGGCAAGTCGACGCTGATCAACATCCTGGCAGGGCTGGTCAACAAGACCGGCGGCACGGCGCGGATCTGGGGCTTCGATATCGACGCCAGCCCGCGTAACGCCAAACGCGCGATCGGGATCGTCAATCAGGAGATCATGTTCGACCCCTTCTTCACGCCGGTAGAGACGCTGGAAATCCAGGCCGGGCTGTACGGCGTGCCCAAGACCAAGCGGCGGTCGATGGAGCTGCTGCGTGCGGTGCATCTGGAGGACAAGGCGCGCGCCTATTCGCGCACTTTGTCGGGCGGGATGAAGCGGCGGCTGATGGTGGCGAAGGCGATGGTGCATTCGCCGCCGGTGCTGGTGCTCGACGAGCCGACTGCGGGCGTCGATATCGAACTGCGCCAGCAGCTCTGGGCTTATGTCCGCACGCTCAACGATGCGGGCGTGACGGTGGTGCTGACGACCCATTATCTCGAGGAAGCCGAAGAGCTGTGCGATCGCATCGCGATCATCAATCACGGCAAGCTGATCGCCAACGAACCGACCCGCGAGCTGGTCGGCAAGACTCAGGAAAAGGCGGTCGAGGTGGTGGTCGATCGCGACATCGTCGACCTGCCCGTCAATGGCTGTTTCCAGAAGATCGAGGCGAAGGGCGAGCGGACGCTGGTCATCACCTATCGTAAGGACCGCGCAAATGCCGGCGAGGTGCTGGGCGCGGTGCAGGCGGCGGGGTTCGGCATCGTCGACGTCAGCACGCGCGAGGCCGATCTGGAGGACGTGTTCCTCAGCCTGACGCGCGCGGCGAACGCGGCCTAGCGCCGGTAGCGCGCGAAGAACCGCCACATCGCGTCATTGTCCGCTGTCCAGACATGTCCGCCGCCGCGCAGGATATGGGCGGCCACCTCGGCACGTGCGCGGCATTGGGTGTGGAGCCGCTCATAGAGGTTCGCGGCAAGGTCTCGGCGGAGCGGGCCGGCGGTGCAGCCGTTGAGCGCGGCCCAGCGCGCCTCGGCGGCCTCCATCGTGTACTGCCAATAGCCAGCACCACCCCCCTGCACCGGATTGGTGCCGTCGGCATCTCCCGCGAAGGCGATCACCGGCATTGGTTGCTTCGGCGTACAGGTCGCGGGGTCAGGGCGGGTCTTGTCGCTTGCGAGCGGGTTGCCCGCGCGCAGGCCGACCACCGGGGCGATCGCGGCGAAGCGGTCGGAAGCGACGCAGCCGAGCCATGACGTCATCCGCCCGCCGCCCGACAGGCCGGTGGCATAGACGCGCTGCCGGTCCGCGCAGCCGCTGGCGGCCAGCCAGTCGATTGCGGACTTGAGGAACGCCACGTCATCGGCGTCGCCCGGTCCGGGTATTTTGCCCGTGACCGTCGGCACGCCGGGGATGTTCCAGACGAAACCGCGCTCGACCGGGATGCCGGCATCGGGCGCTGCGACGAGGAAGCCGTGGCGGTCGCTGCTCCCCTCCAGCTTCGATTGCGCGAGGATCGCGGCGCCGTCGCCACCGCTGCCGTGCAGGGCGAAGACGAGCGGGAGGCGACCCGGCTTTGCATTCGCGGGGACATGGAGCAGCACGGACCGCCCGGTGTCGCCGACAGTTACCCGCGCCGTAGAACCGGGCGCGACCGGGCAGCCCGGGGCAGCGAATGCTGGCACGGTCGCGGCGAACAGGGCAGCGGCGGCGGCGAGGATCAGGCGCATCGGTATCTCCTTGTCATCGCCTCGCTATGGCCTGCGCCGCCGCCCCGCAACCGCGGTGTGTTTGAAATCGCCGCGCTTTGTCGCATAGCGGCTCCCCGCCATCGGTGCGCGAAGGAACGAGATTGGCCCACGACCCCCATCAGTGCGACGTGCTTGTCATCGGATCGGGCGCCGCCGGACTCACCGCCGCGCTCAACCTGGCCGAACGGTTCAAGGTGACCGTGCTGGCCAAGGGCGGGCTGGACGAGGGATCGACCGCCTGGGCGCAGGGCGGGATCGCCGCG
>JBHYGP010000323.1:0-7497 GCA_051858935.1 Sphingomonas sp. | reverse complement strand
GCATATCGAGGATACGATGATCGCCGGGGCGGGGCTGAACGACCGCGCGACGGTCGAGATGGTGGTCGAGAACGCCCCCACCGCGATCGCGCGGTTGGTCGAGCTG
Organism: Sphingomonas sp.; assembly: GCA_051858935.1. Lineage (GTDB taxonomy): Bacteria > Pseudomonadota > Alphaproteobacteria > Sphingomonadales > Sphingomonadaceae > Sphingomonas. Next base: position 7,391 of record JBHYGP010000323.1, on the reverse strand, counting down.
GGCGTGCCGTTCAACATGGACGGCAACGCACTGCATCTGACGCGTGAGGGCGGGCATAGCGCGCGGCGCATCGTCCATGTCGATGACGCCACCGGCTGGGCGGTGCAGGTCGCGCTGATCCGCGCGGCGCAGGCGCATCCCAATATCACCCTCGTCCCCGACATGGTCGCGGTCGACCTCGCCACAAGCCGCCATGAGCTGCGCTATTCGGGGGCCGGGAAGGTGTGGGGCGTCTATGCCGTCAACCGCGCGACCGGGCGCGTCGAGCTGTTTACCGCCAACGCGACGGTGCTGGCGACCGGCGGGGCGGGGCGCACTTACCTCTTCTCGACCGCGCCCAAGGGGGCGACCGGGGATGGCATCGCGATGGCGTGGCGTGCGGGCTGCCGCATCTCGAATATGGAGATGATGCAATTCCACCCGACCTGCCTCTATAATCTCGACGTCAAGAATTTCCTGATCACCGAAGCGGTGCGCGGGGAGGGCGGGCGGCTGATCAACCCGCAGACCGGCAAGCGCTTCATGGCGGACTACGACCCGGAGCGGATGGAGCTGGCGCCGCGTGACGTGGTGGCTCGTGCCATTGACGCCGAGATCAAGCGCGACGGCCTCGATTACGTCCATCTCGACATCAGCCATATGCCCGCCGAGTTCGTGAAGGGGCATTTCCCCAATATCTATGACAAGCTGATCGGTCTGGGCATCGACATGACTTGCCAGCCGATTCCGGTGGTGCCGGCACAGCATTATACGTGCGGCGGCATCGTCGTCGATCTGGACGGGCGCACCGACCTTCCCGGCCTTTATGCCGCAGGTGAGTGCAGCGAGAGCGGGCTGCATGGCGCAAACCGGCTCGCCAGCAACTCGCTGCTCGAATGTTTCGTGTTCGGTGAGGCGGCGGCGCGGCATATCGCGGCGAACTGGGACGATTTGCCCCCGCCACCGCCGATCCGGCCATGGGACGAAAGCCGCGTCACCGATTCGGACGAAGAGGTGGTGATCAAGCAGAACTGGACCGAGATCCGCCGGTTCATGTGGAACTATGTCGGCATCGTGCGCACCACCAAGCGGCTGGAGCGCGCCGCGCACCGCATCAAGATGCTGAACGAGGAAGTCGCCGACTATTACGGCCATTTCCGCGTGACGCCGGACCTGATCGAGTTGCGCAACCTGTTGCAATCGGCCGAGCTGATCGTGCGATCGGCACTGCATCGGCGGGAAAGCCGCGGGCTGCACTATACGCTCGATTTCCCGGAAATGGACAAGAATGCCCAGGATACCGTATTGGTCCCCTGAAGTTTTGGCTGAATCTTCACGCTTTGCCGCCATAATCCGCGCATTCGTCGCAGATGCCACCATATGCTCTTGGCCATGGTGTCGCGACGCCGCATGATCGCTTTGGGCAAGGGGCGTGGTATCGTGTTGGGGATGCAGGAGTTTACGATTCTTCAGCGTGCAATGACTCTGGCGGGCCTCGCGCCCGTCCTGTTGATCGGCGCGGGCGTTCACCGCGACGACCTGCCCAAGGATCTGACTCCGGCCAGCTATCGCGTGTCGATGCCGATCCCGGCCGCGCCGACGCCGCTTCCCGTCTTTCCCGCCCCCGCCGCGCTGACCGCCACGGTCGACGCGCTCGCGCGCGATTTCGGTGGTGTGGTCGGCATTTCGGTCCGCAGCCTCGAATGGGGATGGCAGGTCGATGCCAATGGCGACCGCCGGATGCCGCAGCAGAGCGTGAGCAAATTGTGGGTCGCGATGACCGTGCTCGACGCGCGCGACAAGGGGCGGCTGACGCTCGACGATCCGGTTGAGCTGCGCCGTGAGCATCTGACACTGTTTCATCAGCCGATCGCATCGCTGGTGGTGCGCGACGGCGTCTATCGCACGACGGTGCGCGAATTGCTGCTGCGCGCGATGCAGTCGAGCGACAATACCGCCAATGACCGGTTGCTGGCGCTGGTCGGTGGGCCGCAGGCGGTGCGTGCGTTCATTGCCGATCGCGGACTGGGCGAGATCCGGTTCGGACCCGGCGAACGACTGTTGCAGGCAGGGACGGCAGGGCTGACTTGGGATCAGCGCTACTCAATGGCAGGCGAATTCCAGCGTGCCCGCGCGGCGCTCCCGCCGACGGTGCGGCGCGCGGCGTTCAACGCCTATGTCGCCGACCCTGTCGACGGTGCCGCCCCCTCGGCAATCGCGCTCGCGCTGGCGCGGCTCAAGGCCGGCGAACTGCTGTCGGCCTCCTCGACCAATTTCCTGACTACAGTTATGTCGGGCACGCGGACCGGCAAGGCCCGGCTGCGCGCCGCCGTGCCCGCGGGCTGGGTGCTGGCGCACAAGACCGGTACGGGACAGGATCTGGGCGCGCGCACCGCCGGCTTCAACGATATCGGCATCCTCACCGCGCCCGACGGCAAGGCCTATTCGATCGCGGTGATGATCGGCGACACCCCGCGCCCGGTGCGCGAACGGCAACAGCTGATGCAGGCGGTTGTCGCTTCGGTCGTCGCCAACCACCGCTGATCGGCACCTAAAAGAGTTTGTCCGCCCGGCGGCATGGGTTATCCCCGCGCCATGCCCCATCTCTACCTTGTCGACGGCTCGAGCTTTATCTTCCGCGCCTATCATGTGCTGCCCAAGCTGACCAACAAGCATGGTGAGCCGGCCGGCGCGGTTTATGGCTATGTGTCGATGCTTTGGAAGCTGGCGAGCGATCTACACAAGGCCGAGGGGCCGAGCCATCTGGCGGTGATCCTCGACAAGAGCGAGCATACCTTCCGCAACGACCTCTATGACCAGTATAAGGCCCATCGCCCGCCTGCGCCCGAGGATCTGCGCCCGCAATTCCCGATGATCCGCGACGCGACGCGTGCGTTCAGCCTGCCGTGCATCGAGGAATTGGGCTGGGAGGCGGACGATTTGATCGCGAGCTATTCCAGGGCGGCGCTGGCGCAGGGGTGGCAGGTGACGATCGTCAGTTCCGACAAGGATCTGATGCAGCTGCTGACCGAGCCGGGCATCGACATGCTCGACACGATGAAGGACCGGCGCATGGGGCCGGAGGCGGTGGTCGAGAAATTCGGGGTCGGGCCGGACAAATTGGGCGAAGTGCTGGCGCTGATGGGCGACAGCGTCGATAATGTGCCGGGCGTGCCGGGGGTGGGGCCGAAGACCGCGGCCAAGCTGATCCTGGAGCATGGCGATGTCGAGGCGGTGCTGGCCGCTGCGCCGACGATGAAACCGGGCAAGCTGCGCGACAACCTCATCGAACATGCCGATATGGCGCGGCTGTCGCGGAAATTGGTCGCGCTGGCGGAGGATGTACCGCTGCCCGAGCCGCTCGACAGCTTCGTACTCGACGGGATTCCCGATGCGCCGCTGCGCGCGTTCCTGGAGCATCACGGGTTCAAGACCTTGCTCGCGCGGCTGGGGAGCGAAGCAAGTTCGGTCGCGGATGCGCCGGTCGAGACGCATGAAGTGCCCGGGCTGGAGCCCGACCCGCCCTGCGACCACGATGGTTATGAAACGGTGGTGGACGAGGCGGCGCTCGACCGCTGGATCACCGTGGCGCGGCATCAGGGCTGGGTCGCGGTGGATACCGAAACGACCGGGACCGACGCGACCCGCGCCGAGCTGGTCGGGGTCAGCCTGGCGCTGCATCCCAACCTCGCCTGCTACATCCCCATCGGGCATGGCGGCACCGACATGTTCGCCGAAAAGCCGGTTCAGCTCGACCGCGCGACGGTGCTGGCCAAGCTCAAGCCGCTGCTGGAGGATCGGGCGGTGCTCAAGATCGGGCACAACCTCAAATATGACCTGATCATCCTTGGCCGGCTGGGGATCGACATCGCGCCGTTCGACGACACGATCGTGATGAGCTTCGACCTTGATGCCGGGCTGCACGGGCATGGGATGGACGAGCTGGCGGCGACGCATCTCGCGCACAGCTGCATCGCGTACAAGGACGTGACCGGGAGCGGCAAGAAGCAGATCGGGTTCGCCGAAGTCGATCTGAAGGCTGCGACCCGCTATGCCGCCGAGGATGCCGATGTGACGCTGCGGCTGTGGCGGCGGTTGAAGCCTCGCCTCGCCTATGAGGGCGCGACGCGGGTCTATGAGATGGTGGACCGGCCGCTGGTGCGGGTGATCGCCGACATGGAGCTGGCGGGGATCAAGGTCGATGCCGGGGTGCTGGCGCGACTCTCCAGCGAGTTTACGACGCAGATTGCGGCGCTGGAGGCGGAAATCCACGCCATCGCCGGGTTCAAGTTCACCATCGGCAGCCCCAAGCAATTGGGCGACGTGCTGTTCGACAAGATGGGGATCAAGGGCGGGCGCAAGGGCAAGTCGGGCGTCTATTCGACCGACGTCAACGAGCTGGAGCGGATCGCGGCGGACAAGGATTCGCCGGGGCGGGAGATGGTGGTCAAGGTGCTCGACTGGCGCCAGCTGTCGAAGCTCAAATCGACCTATACCGATGCGCTTCAGGCGCAGATCAACCCGGCGACGGGGCGGGTGCATACCAGCTACTCGTTGACCGGCGCGCAGACCGGGCGGCTGTCGTCGACCGACCCCAATTTGCAGAACATCCCGATCCGCACCGAAGTGGGGCGGCAGATCCGCGACGCTTTCGTCGCCGAGCCGGGCAATGTCATCCTGTCGGCCGACTATTCGCAGATCGAATTACGGCTGGCGGCGCATATCGCCGATGTGCCCGCACTGCGCGAGGCGTTCGAACAGGGCGAGGACATTCACAACCGCACCGCGTTGGAGCTGTTCGGTGAGGTCAACCGCGACACGCGCGGGCGGGCCAAGACGATCAATTTCGCGATCCTCTATGGCATCAGCCGCTGGGGGCTGGCCGGGCGGCTCGACGTGACGCCGGATGAGGCGCAGGGGATGATCGACCGCTATTTCCAGAGCTTCCCGGGAATCAGCCGCTATATCGCCGATACGCTGACCGAGGCGAAGGCGCGCGGTTACACGACCACGCTGTTCGGGCGGAAAACGCACTTTGCCCGGATCAACGCGCCCAACCAGAATGAGCGTGCCGGCAGCGAGCGCGCGGCGATCAACGCGCCGATCCAGGGCACCAGCGCCGACATCATCAAGCGCGCGATGACGCGGATGGGGCCGGCGTTGCTGGAGGCAGGACTGCCCAATGTCCGCATGCTGTTGCAGGTGCATGACGAACTGGTGTTCGAACTGCCCGAAGGCGATGTCGAAGCGGCATCGGCGGTGATCCGCCGGGTGATGGAGACTGCGGCTGAACCCGCGATCACGCTGACCGTGCCGCTGGGCGTCGAGATCGGCACCGGCCCCAGCTGGGGCGCGGCGCATTGACCGACGTCGGGGGCAGCTTCGCTCCGCTGATGGACCTGTACATCCCGCTGCTCCTGGGCGCGGGCGTGCTGATCCTGATGGTTGCCTGGCTGCCGCTCCTGCTGGAAAAGGCGCCGCTATCCCTGCCGATCCTGTGTGTCGGAGTCGGCGCGCTAGCGTTTTCGTTCGACCGCTTCGCGCCCTTTGCGCTGCATCCGATCGAGAGCCCGTTTCTGGTCGAGAAGGCGGCGGAGCTGATCGTTATCGTTTCGCTGATGGGCGCGGGGCTCAAGATCGATCGTGCGCTGAACTGGGCCAATTGGCGCCTGTGCGTGCGCCTCCTTGCGATCGCGATGCCGCTGACCATCCTGGCCTTGACCTTTGCCGGGCAAGTGCTGCTCGGCGTCGGCATGGCGACGGCGCTGCTGCTCGCCGCGTCGCTTGCCCCGACCGATCCGGTGCTTGCATCGGATGTGCAGATCGAGGAGCCGGGATCGGCGAGCGACGATGAGGCGCGGTTCGCGCTGACCTCCGAAGCTGGTCTCAACGACGCGCTCGCCTTTCCGTTCGTGCACCTGGCCATTGCCGTCGCGGCGGGCGGCTGGGCCGTCTCCAACCTGGCGTCCTGGGCGCTGGACGCGGTGGTTATCCGCCTTGCTGTGGGCCTTGCGCTGGGCTGGGCGGGCGGTTGGGCGCTGGGCAAGATCATCTATCGCCTGCCTGCCGACACCAAATTGTCGCGCACCGGTGATGGCTTTGTCGCGCTGGGCGCAACGCTGGCGATCTATGCCGTCACCGAACTGGCGCATGGCTATGGCTTTCTGGCGGTGTTCGTCGCCGGGCTGATGCTGCGGCGCGCGGCCGGGGGGAGCGATTTCAATGCGCGGATGCATGATTTCGCCGATGAGACCGAACGGCTGCTGATGATGGCGCTGCTGGTCATGTTCGGCGGGATGCTGAGCGCTGGCGGCCTGTTCGCGATGATCGGTTGGGCGGAGCTTGGCTTTGCGCTGGTCGCGATCTTCATCGTGCGGCCACTCGCCGGCTGGATCGCGCTTGCCGGGTGCCGCCTGGCGCCGTTCGAACGGCCGGTGATCGCCTTCTTCGGCATTCGCGGGCTGGGATCGGTCTTTTATTTCGCTTACGGGATCAACCATGGCCAGTTCGAGGAGCCGGTGCGCCTGTGGGGGGCGCTGGGCGTCGTGATCCTGATTTCGATTCTGCTGCACGGGACGACCGCGACCCCGGCAATGCGGCTGCTCGAGCGCGGTCGGGCGCGCGCGGCGTGAAGCAGAATGACGATCTGAACGCGCTCGCCAAGGGCGGGCGGACCAATATCTTCGGCTTTTTCCTGCGGTTGCTCGCGCGGCTGCCGTTCCTGTTCATTGCCGGGCGGCTCTATGGCGCGGAGACGGTGGGGCGGTTTGCGCTTGCCGTGGTCGTGGTGGAGCTGGCGGCGCTGCTCGCGACGCTTGGCCTCAAGCGTGGGCTGGCACAGGCGCTGGCCTCGACCGACCGGCCGCACGCCCATGTCGTGTGGGACGGCATGGTCGTCGCCTTCGTCGTCTCGATGCTGGCGAGCGCGTTGCTGTTTGTGTTCCCCGACCTGATGTTTCCCAACAGCGGAACCACCGGGCTGGACCGCTATCTGGCGGTGATCGTGTTCGCGATCGCCTGGTCCGACGTCAGCCTCGCCGCGCTTGCCTATCGCCACAATGTGAAGGCGACGGTCACCGCGCGTGCGATCGTCGAGCCGTGGACGATCAGCATCGCGGCGTGGGTGCTCTATTATGTATCGGCGCGCGATGGGCTGATCATCGCCTATGTGCTGTCGATGGCGGCGGCTTTGGTGGCGAGCCTGATCCCGTTCATCCGCAGCTATGGCTTGCCGCATGGCTGGTCGCCGCGGGTGACGCCGTTGCTCCAGCTCGCCCGACGCAACATGCCGCTGGCCGGGGCCGACGCGCTCGAATGGGGGTCGCGCAATATCGACCGGTTCATCCTGGGTCTGTTCTTCCCGCCGGCGATCGTCGGTATCTATTACATGGCGCAGCAGGTTTCCTCGATTC
>JBHYGP010000322.1:0-3312 GCA_051858935.1 Sphingomonas sp. | reverse complement strand
CTGATGGGCACCAACCCGGCGCACCGCTTCGCCTTCATCCAGGAAAATGCCGCGCGGCTCGACGAGGAAGCGATCGACGCATGAGGCGGGCGGCAGCATGAGCGCCGATCTGTCGTGGACATGGGACGATGGTGTCCGTGTGTCCGTCACCAGCGACCCGCACTCGCCGGTATTGCGCCGCTTTTTCGAAGGCTATGACCGCGCCTTCATTCTGCCCGACGAGCGCGAGGAGTTTGACGGCTTTGTCCGCTGCCTGGCGCTGAACGCCACGCATCGCCAGGCTTATGGCCGCCGTCATTGCGAAGTGGCGATGATATTCGAGGAGGCAGACGGCAAATTGCTCGGCGGCGCGAACTTCCTCGCCGCGACAACCGCAGCAGGGGACGCCGCAACCATCGCGCTTAACTATGTCTATGTCGAAAGCGCCGCGCGCGGCCGCGGCCTGCTTCGCCGTATCCTTGCCGATGTCCGCCGCACCGCGCTGACCGTGCTCGAGCTTGAGCCAGACGGACCAGAGCCGGTGCTGTTCATCGAGCAGAATGATCCGCTGCGTCTGACCGAGGAGGCCTATGCCGCGGACAGCAGCCATTCCGGGCTGGATCAGGTCGATCGCCTGTCCATCTGGGCACGGATCGGTGCGCGGGTGGTCGACTTCCCCTATGTCCAGCCCGCGTTGTCGGCGGACCAGCAGCCCGACGATAGCCTGATCTACGCCGCGATCGGCTATCCGGGCGACGCCCTTCCCGCGCGGCTGCTCCACGATCATCTGCAAAGCTTTTTCGGTATCTCGGTGCTCAAGGGCGCGACCGAAGGCCCCGGCGGCCCTGCGGCGCACCAGCTCGACGCGCTCGCCACGCGCGCAACTCCGGTGGCGCTGCTGCCGATGCCCCCGGCGCTCGCCCGGTTGACCGCAGCGCCGCGCCCTGATTTCAATAGTTTCCGCGATCTCGCACGGGAGGCTTGCAAGGATGGCGACCAGAGGACGGGAGACCAGGCCGGGCAGCTATGACGCTGCCGTACCGGGTACAATCTACTGGACCCTGTCGCTCTATATCGAGCCCGACCGGGTATCTGCGGCGCTGGACCGCGACGCTGGTGCCCCCCTTCCGCCATCGGTGTTTCGCCGCGCACAGATGCAGCATTATCCCTCGCTGGCGTTGCGCAACGCGGTCGACCCGCTGTTCAACGACATCGCCGATCGCGAGACGCAGGGCGAAGTGCAGGAATATCTGCTCGCCACCACCGACGTGGTGCCTACCGATCTGGAGGAGGCTGCCGCACTGATCCGACAGAGCGAGCCGCTCACCTTCAAGGTTGAAAAAAGCACTACCTGGATGACCGAAGGCGTGACGTTCGAGGCGCATCCCCCCGCGCTCGACGATCCGCGCCGTGTCGGGCTGCGCACCTTCTGGGTGTCGCATAACAACGGCGCGCTCAGCTATCACCTGTCGTTCAACCATCATTATGCGGAATATATCGACGACAGCGGCGCAACGCGCTCGGGCTATGACCCGTCGACCTTCTATTTCCTGTCGCTGCTGCAAAAATTGGCCGCGCCCAAGGAATATGCGCTCGACCCCGAACTGCTCACCGAGCTGGTCAAGTCCGACAGCTATGTCGATGTGTTCAGCGAAACCCGGCTCGGCATCGACCCGCTCGACTCGCTTACCGTTGCAACCGAAAACGGGGCGGACAGCAAATTCTGGCCGTTCGTCCGCGACCGCCTCAAACACGACGCGCGCGCGCTGTTCCGCCGTCTGGCGACGGAGGTGAACGTCGCCGCGCCCGTGGACGATTTCGAGGAGACGCTGATCGACCTTGTCCCGTTCATCGAGGTGCCGGGCCTGAAGGTACCCAAGTCGCGCTTCATGTTTGTGGTGCATGACGAACGTCTGTTCGACCGGCTGATGCCGCTCGACGCCGATGGCCTGGCGTCGGTGCCGCGCAAGACGATGGTCCGCGACAATTGCTACGCGCCCTATCAGAAGGAGATCGGTCGCCTGACCGCGCCAGACGCCGACGGCCGCCCGCCGCGCCGCGTGCATCTTGGCGCACCCGAAGCGGACGAGGAGAGGGAGGAGGTCGATCCCCGCGACCGGGTGGCCCCCGACTTCTGGAACTGGGTAACGACGCGCGCCGACTATGAGGCGCTGCTCGCCGCTGGCGGCTTCGCCCGCGCGCCTGCCGAGGGCGAAAAGCGGTCGCGCGGCGCGCCGCCCTATACCGTCCTCAAGCCGGGCGATCATGCCGGGCTGCGAGCGGCGATGCGCGACGGGACATGCCTGCAGCTGCGCGACCTCGACCGCCAGCGGCTCAATCCGCCGATCCGCCACCATGTTCCGGCGTTCGACCTGCAGCGTCCCGACTGCCTCGACTATCTTTTCCTGGCGGGGTTCAATCAGAACATCATCGACTTCATGAACCAGGATACGTCGGAGATCCTGGACAGTATCGACCCGATCTACCCGGACAGCGACGAACAGTCGGACGAACGCTTCTTCGTCCGTTACGCCAACCACCGCGCGATGATCACCTATGTCCCGCGCAGCCGCAGCCTGGAGATCGGCAACGATTATATCGGCACTTGCCCGTATGCATTCCTGATTCACCTGCTGGCGCTGCACAACGAGTTCCTCGCGCGGACGCATGAGGAGCGCAGCATGGCACGGATCGAGCGGATCACGGCGATGACCGCCGGGCGCGATCCGCGCGACAGTCCGGCAATGCGCGCGCTACAGTTGCGCGAACCGCTCGATGAAGACGATGCCGGCGACCCGACCGAACTGGCGATCAACCAGGCCAAGCTGGCCGAATTCGAGGAATATGAGCGGTTCCGCTACAGCAATCCGTTCCGTTACGACACCGAACGTGACGTGTTCGCCAAGCTTCAGGACCTGCGCGGCACCAACCGCAAACAGGCGGCGCTGACCACCGCGATCGCCAGCCTTGAGGATCATGCCAGCGACCTGCGTCGCCGGCACCAGCAGGTCGCCGATCAGGAAAGCGCACGGCGCGACCTGCGCATCAACCTGTTGCTGGGCGGCATGGGCGTGTTCGGCGCGGGCCAGATGATCTACTGGATCGGCGAGAAGGCCGCCGGCGACATTCCAACTGCCGCAAGCGATGGGGCAACGGGCCAGCCCACGGCAGAGAGCAGCAACGCCAAGCCGATCCTGTTCATGAAGCAGAAGGATCCCGATACCGGCATGGCCATCATGGGCGGGGTCGAGATCGCAATGGCGGTCGCACTCGCCTTGTTCGTGCCTCTCGTTTTTTGGGTATTGGTCGACGCCTTCCGGGGCTGGTTCGGAC
>JBHYGP010000321.1:0-3329 GCA_051858935.1 Sphingomonas sp. | reverse complement strand
GTCGCGCGTCCGCCACCACTGCCACAAAGTCGCGGCCAGCCCGGCCAGCGCCAGCCCGACATAACCGATCGCATGATCCAGCGGCGCGCCGAACAACGGCTGCGCCTCCGCCACTCGCGCCAGCCACAGCCGCTCCAGCAGCGGGTCGACCTCGCCATAGGGCGACAGGCAGGCGGGCGAGAGGGCAAGTGCGACGGCCGCCGCGACGCCGGCGAGCATGACAGCGGCGACCAGCCTCGCGCGCGGCGCGGCAAGCCGGTTTCCGGCCAACGCAAGCCCGAGCGGCGCAAACGAAGCGACTTGCGCCGCCCGCCACAGCGGCGCGGCAAAGGCATCGCAGCTCACCGCATTCCACCCGCTCGTGCGGAATAGCAGCGCGGCGATGCCCACGCCCGCGACCAGCGCCGCACCATAGCCAAGCAGCCGGGGTTGCTCCCCCGCGCCATCTGCGACCCAGCGCAGGACCAGGACTGCGCCGCCCAGCGCCAGGAACGGCGCGGTTTCCATGCCGACGACCAGCGACGCGACGCTCGCCGCGCCCGCCGCAACGCCGCTGCGCCACCCGGCGGGACTGATCACGGCGCGGACCAGCACCAGCAGCAACACCAGTTGCACCCCATGATGGTCGATCCGCCCGGGCAGAAACAGCGCACTCGCCGGATAGGCCAGCGCTGCGACAATGACAGCTACCGGTGCCGAAACGTCCACCCGCCGCGCAATCGCTGCGACCAGCATCAATGCGGCGGCGAACAGCAACAACGGCCACAGGATCACCGCGACCAGCTCCGCAGCAGGCACGCCCGTCACCGGGGTCAGCACTACAATGATCCCCCCGGGCACCAGATCGGGCAGCCGCGACCAGTGCATCTCCAGCCCCGCCGCGCCCAGCCGGTGCTGGGCAAGGTCGCCAAACCCCTGCCCGGTCAGCCAGTCGCGAATCTGCTGCAACCGCATCACATCATCGGTATCGGGCAGCCGCAGCGTCGAAAGCGCCGCCCAGTCGCGCCACGCCCAGACGGCCGCGAGCAGCAGCGCGAGCCCCGCCGCAACCGCGTAATCGCGCCAGACCGTGGATCGCCCTGCCCCCATGGGCATTGGCTAACCGACGATGGTTAACTTTGCATCAGTCCCCGCGCCGCCCCAGCAACCGCAACCGCAGCGCGTTGAGCTTGATGAACCCCGCCGCGTCGCGCTGGTCGTACGCGCCCTGGTCGTCCTCGAACGTCACGACCTTCTCGCTGTACAGCGAGTAAGGCGACTTGCGCCCGACCACATACACCCCGCCCTTGTACAACTTGAGCCGCACGGTCCCGGCGACCTTCGCCTGCGAATAGTCGATCGCAGCCTGCATCATCTCGCGCTCCGGCGCGAACCAGAAGCCGTTATAGATCATCTCGGCATAGCGCGGCGCCCATTCATCCTTCAGGTGCGCAGCGCCGCGGTCGAGCGTGATGCTCTCGATCCCGCGATGCGCGAGGTGGTAGATTGTGCCGCCCGGCGTCTCGTACATGCCGCGCGACTTCATGCCGACAAAGCGGTTCTCGACCAGATCGAGCCGACCGATGCCATGCTTGCGGCCCAGATCGTTGAGCGCCGCCAGCAGCGTCGCGGGCGACATCGCCACGCCGTTCAGCGCGATGCCGTCGCCCTTCTCGAAATCGATCGTGATATATTCGGGCGTGTCCGGCGCGTCCTCCGGGTTCACCGTACGCGAATAGACATAGTCGGGGGTCTCTTCCCACGGATCCTCGAGCACCTTGCCCTCGGAGCTGGTGTGCAGCAGGTTCGCGTCGGTCGAAAACGGCGCTTCGCCGCGCTTGTCCTTGCTCACCGCAATCTGATGCTGTTCGGCGAATTCGATCAGCTTGGTGCGGCTGGTCAGGTCCCATTCGCGCCACGGCGCGATCACCTTGATGTCCGGGTTCAGCGCATAGGCCGACAGCTCGAACCGAACCTGGTCATTGCCCTTGCCGGTCGCGCCATGGCTGACCGCATCGGCACCAACCTCTGCCGCGATCTCGATCAGCCGCTTGGAGATCAGCGGGCGCGCGATCGAGGTGCCGAGCAGATACAGCCCCTCATACAGCGCATTGGCGCGCATCATCGGGAACACGAAATCGCGGACGAACTCTTCCTTGAGGTCGTCGATATAGATGTGCTCGGGCTTCACCCCGGCGTTCAGCGCCTTTTGCCGCGCGGGCTCCAGCTCCTCGCCCTGCCCCAGATCGGCGGTGAAGGTCACCACTTCGCACTGATATTCCTGCTGCAGCCATTTCAGGATCACGCTGGTATCGAGACCGCCCGAATAGGCGAGAACCACGCGATTGATCTTGTCGGCCATGTCGAACGCTCCAGAGAAAGGACGGCTGCGCCTCTAGGACCGTGGCGGCGCTTCCGCAACCGTAGCGAACAGCCGGGGCAAGTGGATCGCAAGCAACCCCGCGCGGAAGAGGTAGCTCGTCAGCAGCGCTAGCCACAGTCCCGTCGCGCCGAGCGGGCGCAGCAGTAGGTCGGTCGCGATGTAGAGCGCGGTCGCAAGGATCGCGGCGTTGCGCAGCGCCCGGCCCTGCGTCGCCCCAATGAACACCCCGTCGAGCAGCCAAGCGGGGACACCGACAATGGCGGCCAGCGCGGCAAGCGGCAAGACGGCGCGGGCGGCGTCGCGCACCTCGGCATTGGTCGTCAGCAGGTCGATCAGCGCGCCACCAAACAGCAATGCCGCGAGCGTCGCGAACAAGCCAAAGCCGAGCGAGAACTCCCCGGTCAGCCGGATCGCGCGCCGCAGTTCACCCCGCGACCCTCTGCCCACCGCCTGCCCCACCCGCGACTCGGCGGTGAAGGCGAAGCCGTCGAGCACGAAGGCGAAGATGCTGACCAGCTGCATCAGCACATGGTTGGCGGCAAGCTGGACAGTGCCCAGCCGCGCCCCGGCATTGGCCAGCCACAGGAACAGCGTGAGCAGCGCGATCGTGCGCACCATGATGTCGGCATTGACCGCGAACAGCCGCCGCCACGCCGCGCCGTCCAGGAATCCGGCGCGCTGGCCGAGCAGTGCGCGTGGCCCGGCGATGCGGACGACAATCACCAGTCCCGCGACCAGCCCGACCCATTCAGCGATCGCCGTGCCCAAACCCACGCCGCGCGCGCCCATGTCGAACTGCCAGACGAACAGGACATCCAGCGCGCCGTTGACTAGGTTGACGAGGATCTGCAGCGCCAGCGTCTCGCGCGTGCGGCCCAGCCCGAACAGCCAGCCATTGATCGCGTAAAAGCCCAGTGCGGCGGGCGCGCCCAGAAACCGCGCCGTCACAAACTCCCGCGCTGCCGCG
>JBHYGP010000320.1:0-3346 GCA_051858935.1 Sphingomonas sp. | reverse complement strand
CGGAACAAAGGCATGTCGGCGCTGAAATGGTCGAGCAGGATGCCAAGCACATCGGGCTTCAGGCCCGGCCAGTCGACGCCGGGCGCGGCGGTGACCGAAATGAAGTCACGGCCAAAGAACACGCCGGTCACATCGCCCAGCCGGAACAGCGCATCGGCCAGTGGCGACACCTCCGCTTCCTCGGGGGTTGCGAAGTCGCGCGTGCCGCTGTCCATGACAATGCGGCCGGGCAGGAATTTGAGTGTCGCCGGGTTGGGCGTCAGTTCGGTTTCGATCAGCATGGACCCCATTTGGCGACGAACGCGCGCGGCATCAAGCGAACAGCGGGAAACCATTTGTTGCCCGACCATCGGGCGCATGATCGCCGCGCTTCCCTTTTGCGTGCAGGGAGAGTAAGGCTCCGCGACTTTTTCTGATCCGTACCAAGAGGTTTGTTTGGCCAAGGAAGAACTGCTTGAAATGCGCGGCCGCGTTGTGGAGCTCCTCCCCAACGCGATGTTCCGTGTGAAGCTCGAGAATGATCACGAGATTCTCGGCCATACTGCCGGCAAGATGCGCAAGAACCGCATCCGCGTGCTGGTGGGCGACGAAGTGCTCGTCGAACTGACGCCCTATGACCTGACCAAGGGCCGCATCACCTATCGCTTCAAATAAGGCCGGGCCGATGCGGCTCGTGCTTGCCTCCACCTCGCCGCGCCGACGCGATCTGCTGGCGCGGATCGGCATCGTGCCGGATCGCGTGGCGGCCCCCGACATCGATGAGAACCCGCTCAAGGCCGAGCTGCCGCGCGTCTATGCGCTGCGGCTGGCCGAGGCGAAGGCGCGCGCGGTGGCGCGGGCCGAGGACGAAATCGTGCTGGCGGGCGACACCACGATCGCGCTTGGCCGCCGTATCCTGCCGCCCGCCGAAACCGAAGATGTGCAGCGCGACCTGCTGACCAGGCTGTCGGGCCGTCGCCACCATTGCCTGTCGGCGGTGTGCCTGATCGGGCTGGATGGTCGCGCCCGGCTGCGCCTGTCGGACACGGTGGTCGCGTTCAAGCGCCTGAGCGACGCCGAGATCGACCGCTATATCGCGTGCGGCGAAGGGCTGGGCAAGGCGGGCGGCTATGCCATTCAGGGCCGCGCCGAGGCGTTCGTCCGCTTCATCTCCGGCACCTATTCGGGCGTTGTCGGCCTGCCGCTCTACGACACCCGCGCGTTGCTGGAGACGGCTGGATACCCGCTTGGCTGAGTGGCTCTACGAAGCCGGAATCGGCGAGAACCGCGCCGCTTTGGTTGCGCGCGGGACCATCCGCAAGGCGCGAATCGAACTGCCGGGCCTGCGCGCTGAAACCATCGCCGTCGCGAAACTGATCGACCGTTCAACCGGCAAGGTCGCATTGCCCGATGGCGGCGAGGCATTGTGCGACCCTTTGCCCAAGGGGGTAACGCAAGGCGCATCCTTCCTCGTCCGCATCGTCCGCGAATCGGTGGCCGAGCGCGGACGGATCAAGCTGCCTAAGGCGGTGCCCGCGCCCGATACGGCGCTGGCGTCCGGTCCCGACCTGCTTGCCCGGATCACGGCGAGCGGCATACCCGTCCGCCACTGTCAGTCGCACGAACCCGATGCGCTGGAGGAAGCAGGCTGGTCCGAAGTGTTGGAGGAAGCCCGCACCGGCGAGATCCGCTTTTCCAGCGGCGCGCTGCTGCTCTCGCTCACCCCGGCGATGAACCTGTTCGATGTCGATGGCGGCCCGCCGCTGGGACCGTTGTCGATCGACGCGGCGCATGCGGTCGCGGCGGCGATGGAGCGGCTCGACATTGCCGGTTCGGTCGGGGTCGATTTCCCGACGCTCGCCAACAAGAACGAGCGTAACGCGGTCGGCGAGGCGATCGATGCCGCGCTGCCCCTGCCGTTCGAGCGCACCGCAATGAACGGGTTCGGCTTCATCCAGATCGTGCGGCGCAAGACGCGCATGTCGCTGCCCGAACTGATCGCTGCCGACTCGGTCGGCGCGGCGCTGCGGGCGGAGCTGCGCCGCCTCGAACGTCTTCCCCCGCCCGCCCCGGATACCCATATATTGCCTGCGCCGCTGCTGCGCCGGATCGAGCGTGAGCCCGACTGGATTGCGCAGCTCCACCGCCGCACTGGCGGGCGCACCCGTTTTGTGGAAGCGACATGAAAGCCATCTGCCCGATCTGCGGCGCCAAGCCCGCGCCCGAATTCAAGCCGTTCTGCAGCCGTGGCTGCAAGGACCGCGACCTGCTGCAATGGCTCGGTGAGGGCTATCGCATCCCGGGCCGCGCGGCGGACCCGGAAGAATTGCAAAGCGGGCTGGACAGCGGCCAACCCCGCGATTAAGAGCGCGCCTTCATCCCGTGCCCGGATAGCTCAGTTGGTAGAGCATGCGACTGAAAATCGCAGTGTCGGCGGTTCGAATCCGTCTCCGGGCACCACTTTCCCAGACAGTGTCGAGTGTGTTTCAGCAAGGCTGAAACAAGTGCTGCACCGCCTCACTGGTGCCGCAACGTTTTGTCGAACCCCTCATTCGCCTTGGTCATCTTCGCCAGCTTTCTGAACCAGGCGCGCACATGCCGTTCGAACCGGGCGTCGTCATACAGGCCCGTCGCGCGATACTCGTCCTGCGCGATCAGTTCCTTGATGCGTTTCGCGAACGCCGCCTGATCGTCGATCGGGGCGTTGGCCAGCGCGCGGCACCCATATTCCTCCGCCGCAGCCTGATCATAGTCGTCGCGATAGTCATAGCCGCGCCGATCCGCCGCCGCCTGGTCCAGCCGCGATGCCGCGAGCCGGCGTTCGATCCAGATGCGGACCAGTGCCGGGTCCCAGGGCTTTGCGGGGGTCGTCATGGCAGGTTCCAGTTCGTTTCGCGGCGACTTCATGATAGCGGCATCGCGCTATGGCCCGAAAGCGTTCGAAGCACGATCCCTATGACCATCTTCCCAAGGAGGAGGAGGCTCCGCCGCCGGTCCCGTGCTGGCTGTGCGGGCGGCCGACCGGAACGACGATCGTGTGGCACCACCCCGTGCCGAAGAGCCGTGGCGGCCGCGACGTCGTGCCGATGCATTCGATCTGTCAGCAGACGGTGATCGCCAACTTCACCAATTCCGAACTGCAACGCCACGGGATGGAAGTCGCTGGCCTGCTCGACAATCCCAATGTGCGCAAGTTCGTCGATTGGGTCGCAAACAAGGACCCCGATTTCACCGCGACCATCACCAAGAAGCAGCGGTGACCTTCTTGAGTTCGTTTCAGCAAAGCTGAAACGGTTGCGGCACCAGCCCACTCCCCCACCCGGCCACCCATAGGATGCTGTCGCTGGGTGGCCGGGCGGGGGAGTGG
>JBHYGP010000319.1:0-3352 GCA_051858935.1 Sphingomonas sp. | reverse complement strand
AAGTGGAGGGCCAGGTCGAGTCGCTGTTCGGCTACACGCTGTTCCTCGACTATCCGACGCCCAAACGCCTCGCCGCCTGGCGCGCCCGCGCGCAACAGGCCGCTGCCACGCGCGCCGGCTATGGCCACGCCGCCTACGGCCTGCTCAAGGTCGAGGGCGTTGCCGACCGGATCGCGACCCATCTCAACCAGATCGCCGACCTGCACGGCTCGGATCGCTGGCGGCGGATGCGCGCAGAGATCGGCGCGGTGATCGAGCGGCGCGGCGCAGACGATTTCAGCGTCGATCATAATGCTGCAGCGAGCCCCGCCACGCTCGATCTGCTCCGCGCGCACGATCTCGGCTTTCGCGTCCGTCGGCTGCGGCTGCTCGCCCGCCGAGCGACCGAGCTGGATCAGGACAATAGCCGCGCCGAGCTCGCGCCGATCCGCACCGCGATCTACGAATCGCTCGCCGGCTATCTGGAATGCCAGCGCTCGGACCCGTTCCTCGGCATGCGCGAATCGATCCGCGCGACCGACTGTGACGCCGCCGCACTGATGGATGAACTCGCGGCGCGGATGGACCTGCGCACGCTCGACGATGAGACCGACGCGCGGCTGTCGGAAGGATTGAGCCAATTGCCGCGTGACCTGCGTCGCCCGATGCTGCTCGCCTATCTCGGCTTCCCCTTCTTCGACATTGCCACCCTCCCGTTGCTGCGCGGCGAAGGATTGAACGAGTTCGACCCGATCCGCGTCGATCGCATCTCGCCCGACGATGCCACCGCGATCCGCAGCGGCGGCGCAGCAGCGACGCTCAAGGGCATCCAATTCAACAATTTCGGCGCGTTCTTCAGCCGCGCCTATCGCGAGAATGACTATCTCTGGGGCCGCCTCCACGGCGCCGACCGGCTGGTCGACATCATCCTGTCGACCCTGCCCCCCGGCGCGCGCCTCGCCGCCGGGCGCATCGCGACGATCAAGCGCGAACTGTTCCTTGCCATCCTCGATGAAGAGGAACCCCGGCTCAAGGCCGTGCCCGGCCTGTTCGCCCAGCTGCGCAAGGAAATCGGCTAAGTCTGGCCAAGCGGCCCACCGCGTCCTAAGACAAGCGTCCAAGGTAACAGGGTGATCGCGGCGGATGCAGTTTCTGAAGGCTTTGTTCTGGTTCCTCCTCCTCGGTCTCGCGGCCGCGTTCGCGGTGACCAACTGGCACCCGGTCGAGATCCATCTGTGGAGCGGCCTGATCGCCGACGTAAACCTGCCGTTCCTGCTGCTTGTCGTGTATCTGGGCGGGCTGGTGCCGATGCTGGCGATCTATCACACCGTGCGCTGGCGGATGCGCAGCCGCATCGCGATGCTGGAGCGCACCGTCGACGACCTCCGCCCCGCCCCCGCCGTGCCGCCCGCGCCGGTGGTGGCGACCGACCCCGGCGATCTCGACACGCCGCCTGAGGCTCCCTCCGCGCCGCCGCTGGTCACGCCATGAGCCCGATCTACGTCGCCCTCGACACGCCCGACATCGCCCGCGCCAAGGCGATCGCGACCCGCGTCCGCCACCATGTCGGCGGGATCAAGCTCGGGCTCGAGTTTTTCATGGCCACTGGCCGCCACGGCGTTCACGAGATGGCAGATATCGGCCTGCCGATCTTCCTCGACCTCAAATTCCACGACATCCCCAATACGGTGGGCAAGGCGGTACAGGCGCTCCGCCCGCTCGAACCCGCGATCATCACCGTCCACGCCTCGGGCGGCCGCGCGATGCTGGAGGATGCCAAGGCCGCCGCACCGACGGGCACCAAGGTCGTTGCGGTGACGATGCTCACCAGCCTCGACGCCAATGACCTCGCCTCGATCGGCCTGTCGCCCGACCCGCACGAACAGGTCGTCCGCCTCGCCGAACTCGCCAAATCCGCCGGCGTCGACGGCATCGTCTGCTCGGGCGAGGAAGTGAAGGCCGCCCACGCCGCGTGGAAGGACGGCTTCTTCGTCGTCCCCGGCGTCCGCCCTGCCAATGGCAACAGCGGCGACCAGAAGCGCGTCGTCACCCCCCGCGCCGCGCTCGACGCCGGCGCCTCGATCCTCGTCATCGGCCGCCCGATTACGCAGGCGCAAGACCCCGACCTCGCAGCGCGCGAGATCGAGGCGACGCTCTAACAATCCTGAATGGAGCCATCGTGCGCGCACTTCCTGCCCTGATTGCAGCCTCAATTTGTGTCGCCGGATCAGTATCGGCACAGGATGGCGCCCCGGCCCCCGAGCCTGAAACTGCGAGTTTCAAGGGAAGCTGCGTTCCTAACCCGCCGCTCGCGAACATGGTGAAAGCGCGCGACAAGGCAAAGAGGGTTGAAACCCCCGCCTGTACCCGCGCGGTCGTCGAATGGGGAAAGCAGGTCGTTTTCTATAAGGGCGATACCGAAGTGCTGCGCTTCGTCGGGCGCAAGGGCGACGAGACCGACATCACGATGGAGCAGGTCCAGGTCCGCGGGGGCACGGCCGCCCCTACGACCAACGGCCGCTGCCGCTTCTACCGAAACGACAATGCCGGAACGGTCATGGCCGTCTGTTTCGCGGCATTTGCGGATTCAAAGAATGAACCCGTGGGCGCAGTGGCAATGTTCGAGGGAACGGCCAGGTAGCTGCTGTCGATGCGCGCCATCCGCCCCGCCACCCTCCCCGACCTCCCCCGCCTCCACCCCGTGGTCGAGCGCGCCTATCGCGGCGATTCCGCGCGACAGGGGTGGACGCATGAAGCGGACCTGCTCAGCGATACCCGCACCGACCTCGAAACGCTCACCACGCTGGTCGATGGCGACAGCCGCATCCTCATCGCGCGGGACGGCGACACCATCCTCGGCTGCGTCAACATCGCCAGCCGCGGCGACGGCCTCGCCTATCTCGGCCTGCTCTGCGTCGATCCCGAGATTCAGGCACGCGGCATCGGCAAGCAACTGATCGCCGCCGCCGAAACCACCGCCCGCGACACATTCGCCGCAACCCGCATCGAGATGACGGTGATCGACCGCCGCGTCGAACTGATCGCCTGGTACGAACGCCACGGCTACACGCGGTCGGGCGAAACCCGCCCGTTCCCCGTCCCGGTCGATCCTCCGCTGACCATGACGGTGCTGGTCAAGCCATTGTTCGACCAACGACAATTGCCCTGACGCGCCACGCTGGTTAACGATGTGACGATATCTCAACGATCAGGGAGTCGTCGCCAATGCGTAGCCTGTTGCTTGCCGCCACCATTTTAGCCGCCACCCCCGCGCTGGCGCAGTCCGAGCGCGCCGCGATCGGCACCGGGGTCAGCGCCAGCGAGCGACAGAACAGCGCAGAACGCCCGATCCGCTTCGCCGCTACCGCCCCCG
>JBHYGP010000318.1:1818-3358 GCA_051858935.1 Sphingomonas sp. | reverse complement strand
CGATGTTGGGACGGGTCTTGCCTTTCGCTTGCGGCTGCGATGCCGATGCGGCGCCCGCCATGCTCGACAGCATGGAACCCGCCAGTGCGACCGCGACGGTTCTCATGAAGCTGCGGCGTGCGACCATATTCTCTCTCCAGACTGCAATATGATCATATAAATCAGTGCAGAATTGTCGGGCAAGCGATCATGTGTCGCAAAATGTCGCGACGCCTGCCGCCCTGCAAAGGGCCCCGCTGCCCTGAGACGAAAAGCCCGCCATCGTCGTGTGACAATGGCGGGCTTTTTAACGCGGAGTGGTGACGGGTCAGAAGCGGAAGCGGGCGCCCACGCGATAGACCGTCTCCAGGAAGCGCGTCTGCCACGGATAGTCCTGGCCCTGCAGGTTGAACTGGCGGCGATTGGTTGCCGCAGCGCCCAGCAGGTTGTTGACGCTGAACGACAAAGTGATGTTGTCGGTCGGGTCGATCGAGGTGTTGAAGTCGAGCGTGCCACGGCCGTCTTCGGTAATCGGCAGCGTCGGCCCGAGCACCGGCGGCGGGGCAGGGGTGACCTGCGGAACCGGCTCGTTCACGCGGTTATATTCGACCACGAAATCCGACCGGTAATTGTACGAGAGCCGCGCCGCAAAACGACGGCTGTCGTAGAAGATCCCCGCATTGGCGATATGGTTGGACACGCCCGCAAGCCGCTGCTTGCCCGGCAACGATTCCGCCAGTGCCTGCGGCAATTCCGATCCGTGGTCGATATAGGTGTAGTTGGCGAGGACGCCGAAATTGCGGGCCCAGTCGGGAACGCCCGGGAAGCGCAGGAACGACCGGAACGCCGCCTCGACGCCCCGCAGCCTGCCTTCGCCGCCATTGAACGGGCGGGTGACGCGCAGCCGGCCGAACTGCGCATCTTCCACATCGGTGGTGAAGTCGGAGATGAAGCCGGTGACGTCACGATTGAACACGCCGACCGTCAGCGATCCGCTGCGCGTGAAATACCATTCCAGCGACGCGTCGTAATTGTGCGACCGGATCGGATCGAGATCGGCGTTGCCGCCCGAGGACACGCGAACGCATTCCGGATCATTCGGGTCGGTATTGCAGACCGAGGAGGGGGCGCCGATCGTCAGGGACGGATTCAGGTCGCCAAAGCCGGGGCGCGTCCTGGTTTCGGTATAAGCCAAGCGAAGCTGCAGCTTGGGCGTAATGCGCAGCCGCGCGCTGACATTGGGCAGGAAGTCGGTGTAGCTGTTGGTGTTCGTCACCGGCGTCACCGTGGTGACGCCGCCGGTCGTCACCCGGTCGGTGCCGCTGATCTCATTCTCCGTCCGCACTGCGCGGATGCCCACAAGGCCGTCCAGCGTCATTCCGCCCAGGTCGAAGGCGTAGCGGCCCTGCAGATAGCCGGCATAGCTCTTCTCATTGCCGAAATAGACTTCTTCGAGCGCCGCCCGATCCACTGGGAGGCCGACGATCGCGCGCAGCGCGGGCAGGTTGGCACGCAGGCTTTCGGGGGTCGGGGTGAGGAAGCTGCGCGTGATCTCCACCGT
>JBHYGP010000318.1:0-1808 GCA_051858935.1 Sphingomonas sp. | reverse complement strand
CCCCGCGGAACCCCGGCGAAACGCTGGTATAGTCCAGCGGTAGCAGCGGGAAGAACTGGCCTGGCGGCGCATTGCGGCTTTCGTTGAAATTCGCCTGGTCGAATTCGCGCGTGTTGAAGCGGACGCCGGCCTGAACATTGGTGAGGCCGCGTGGCCCGAACCGATAGTCGAGATCGAGGCGACCCTGCCAGTCACGGCCATGCGCGCGCGATCCATTCTGGGCGAGGCTGCTCATGCGATAGCGTGCCGGATCGACCAGATTGACGTCGGTCACCACGGTGGTTCCGCCACCCGCGCCCTGGTCGGTCTCGAAGTCGAAGGTGCGCGTCGCCTGAGGGACGATGCCGCTAAAGTTGAACGTCAACCCGTCCTGCGTGAACGTCGAATCAGTGAACGCCACGTCGCCGGTGATCCGCAGTCCGTCACGCTTCCAGATGAAGCCCGTACCGGCCTGATAGGTGTCGGTCCACGCGTCGATCGCCCGCTGAACACCCGTTGGGAACGCGCCCGCAGCGGCGGTCATGCTCCTGACCTGGTTCGTGCCGGGGATCAGCACGATATCGGTCAGAGTTGCCTGCTGACCCGAATTGATCTGCAGATTGCGACCGTCACCGCTGCTGCGATACCCTTGGAACAGGAAGTCTGCATAGAATTCAAGTTCGGTACTGGGACGCCATTGCAGCGCCGTCGCAACCGAGGGGCGAAACCGGTTCGCCGAGTTGTAGTTGATGTTGACGAACGAGGGATAGCGGATCGTCCCAAATCCGGTGACGTTGCGCTCGAGGATTGCCTGAGCGACGTTGCGCGACGAATCCAGGAACTTGATGTCGGTGTAGGATCCTTCGATCAGGAAACCGATATCGCCGATGCCGGTTTCCCAGCGCTTGCTGACCAACAGATTTGCATCGACGCCCAGCTTTTGCGACTGGCGCCAATGGACGCCGCTGACGCCGCCGGCGATGCGGTCGCCCTTGAAGTCCAGCGGCTTGCGTGCACGCACGTCGATCAATCCGGCGATGCCGGGTTCAAGCAGATTGGCGCTGCCTGATTTGTACACGTCGAGCCGCGCGATGCTGCTCGACGGGAAATCCTGAAGCGCGACCGCGCGGCCCTGGCCAGTGAACAGCTCGCGGCCGTTATAGGTGGTCGTGATGTCGGGCAGCCCGCGCACGCGGGTTCCGGCGGCGGTGCCGTTGGCGAACTCGACCTGGACGCCGGTGATGCGCGCGAGCGATTCCGTCGCGGTCACATCGGGCAGCTTGCCGATATCTTCCGCCACGATCGAATCGACGATCTGGTCGGAATCCTGCTTGATCGCCTGCGACGTCTCAAGGCTGCGCTGGATCGCGGTGATGACGATATCTTCCTGCGCGGAAGGGTCTTCGGGCGCACTGTCGACGGTGACGGTCTCGTCCTGCGCCATCGCGCCGGTCGGGATCGCGAACAGAGCGAGCGCCGACGTGGAGCACGCAAGGACTATGGTTTTCCTCATTAATATCCTCCCCAGGATGTATGTTCGGCTCGATATATCCGAATTATCATATCAATCAAGATGTCCGAGGCTCAGCCGGATGATTCTTACGCGGACCGGTTCAGCGCGAGCGCGGCGCGGCCGCTGGCGGAAGGCTGGCGATCCATCGCGCGAGCCGGGTCGACAGGCTCTTCGCCACCTCAGGTGAATCGGCCTTGCGGTCGCGCTGCTCACCCGGATCCTGCGCGATATTGTAGAGTTCTGCCCCGCTGCCATCGCCGTTCATCAGCAGCTTCCACGGCCCGGAACGGATCGCGTAAAGCGGCCCGAACGCCTC
>JBHYGP010000317.1:0-3359 GCA_051858935.1 Sphingomonas sp. | reverse complement strand
CGATATCATTCTCAAAAACCTGGCCCCGGTCTTTGGCTGGGGCGGCTATGGGCTGAGCCTGAATCAGCCGGTGATGGGAACCGAGACGGTTCCGATCGCATGGCTCGGCACCAGCCTGGATCGACTGTCGACGATCACACTGACCGCACTGGAGCCCGGGATCGCCCGGATCACGCTTCGCTCGGAATTTGAGGGCACCGCCCTGCGCAACGTGCTGGATCGGCTTCGCGCAATGGTGGTCGACGGTGATCCGGCAGCGAAAGCGCGCTCCGCCAAGTCAATGGGGCAGCTCGACCAGATGCGGGCGGTTCAATCGACCCATGTCGCGATCGACCTTGCCACCGGCCTGCCACGGCGCGTCGAAGCCGATGTCGCCGCCGACGGCAAGGTCGGCCAACGGACCGTGATCGAGTGGCTCAAACCCTGACGGTATCCCAATACCCGCCAGCAATCCCGCCATCTGCTTGACTTTCGACTCCCATTTCGTCAATTGGCCGCCGTTCGCGCCGTCCTGCGCCACTTTGGCAAGGGGCGGCGTCATTCATTTAAACCCAAGAGGTCTGGCCCCATGAAGGCGCTCATGAAGACCACCAAGTCGGTAAAGCCGGCCGAGGTGGAGAAGAAGTGGCATATCGTCGATGCCGAGAATCTGGTCGTCGGTCGCGCTGCGGTCGTCATCGCCAACGTCCTGCGCGGCAAGCACAAGACGAGCTTCACCCCGCACGTCGATTGCGGTGACAATGTCATCGTGATCAACGCCGACAAGGTGCGCTTCACCGGCAAGAAGCTGGCCGACAAGGTCTATTACAAGCACACCGGCTATGCCGGCGGCATCAAGGAAGTCACCGCGCAGAAGGTGCTCGAGGGTCGTTTCCCCGAGCGCGTTCTGGAAAAGGCGGTCGAGCGCATGATCCCGCGCGGCCCGCTGGGCCGTCAGCAGATGCGCAACCTGCGCATCTACAAGGGCGCCGAGCATCCGCATGAGGCGCAGAACCCGCAGGTCCTCGACATCGCCGGCATGAGCCGCAAGAACAAGGTGGGCGCATAATGTCCGACAATCGCCAGTCCCTTTCCGATCTGGGTGCGATCGCCGACGGCGCACCTGCCACCGAAACCACCGAAGCCGGCGTTGCGACCCCGGTCGTTTCGACCATGCCGCTGCGCCAGCAGGAAATCGACAAGCTCGGCCGCGCCTATGCGACCGGCCGTCGCAAGGACGCCGTCGCCCGCGTGTGGCTGAAGCCCGGCTCGGGCAAGATCACGATCAACGGTCGCGATCAGGAAGTCTATTTCGCGCGTCCGACGCTGCGTCTCGTCATCAACCAGCCGTTCGGCGTTGCCGAGCGTGATGGCCAGTATGACGTGATCTGCACCGTCAAGGGCGGCGGGCTTTCGGGCCAGGCCGGCGCGGTCAAGCACGGCATCGCCCAGGCGCTGACCAAGTACGAGCCGGTGCTGCGCGCGCCGGTCAAGGCCGCCGGGTTCCTGACCCGCGACAGCCGCGCGGTCGAGCGCAAGAAGTACGGCAAGGCGAAAGCCCGCCGCAGCTTCCAGTTCTCGAAGCGCTGATCGACCTACGGGCACGATCTTCGAACTGCGAAAGGGGCGGTCCATCGGGCCGCCCTTTTTTCGTTTCGGCGGCGTGTTGCCCGAACGCATCGTAGAACTACGCAACGCGCGGATCGTCAGACTCGACACTTGACGCGTCTCCAAAGCGGGATAGCCTTCACTCATGACCGCGCGCGCCTGCGACGCGCGACATTATTGGGGGAAATCATGATCTTTGCCCGCACTACGCGCGCCTCGCTGCTGTTGTCCGCCGCCGGATTCGGCCTGTGCGCGATCGCGACGCCCGCCCTCGCCAATGACGAGCCCGCTGGGCGGTCGCCCCTCGACATTTCCGGCAGCACGCTCAGCCCGCATACCGAGCCCCCCACCGGAGTGGTTGAAACGCCGCACACCGGCCCGCTGATCGATGTCGCCACGCCCACCGGTACGGGCTTCGTATCGCCCGACGATGTGATCGACACCCCCGATATCACGATCAACAACGGCTACACCCCGGTGCAAGCCTATGACCCGACCAATGTCACCGGCATCGGCCAGTTGATCACCGATGCGGGCGGCGGCTTCATCGGTACCTGCACCGGCACGCTGATCAATCCCCGCACGATCATTTTCGCCGCGCACTGCGTGAACACGCGCGCGGCAACCGCCTATGGCGCCAATTCGGGCGGCGTCGGCATCGGCATCGGGTTCGAGACCAACACCCGCGCCAACGCCGCAGGCCAGGTCGATGAGCTCGTCCGGTGGCTGCTCGGTGGAACCGGAGGTGCCGGGCGGTTCGAGAGCAACACGGTCCAGCATTTCTACAACATCAATCAGGTCTTCTACGACCCCCGCTCGCGGGCGGCGGCATCCTGTACCGCTCCGACCTCCTGCTTCCTCGAGGCCGACGTCGCGACCGCGGTGCTCGACACGCCGGCAACGGGCGTCCCGACCTGGGCGTTGCTCTTCTCGCCGCTGCCCACCCCCGGTTCGATCGATCCCGCCACCGGCACCGGCTATCATGTCAGCATCGGCGGCTATGGCAGCTTTGGCACCGGAACCACCGGCGCGTCGAGCAACGGAAATTTCCGCCGCCGCGCTGCCGAAAACATGCTGGGCGCGCTGGTGTCGATCAACACCCGCAACGAGTTCCTGTTCGGGACGGCGGGTTCGCCCTCGCGTCCGCAGCAGCTCTATTTCCTCGACTTCGACGATCCCAACCGCGGCACCGCGACGGCCAATCCGCGCGATTTCAACGGGTTCCGGGACAATGCCCTGACCCGCGAAGGCCTGACCGGCCCGGGCGATTCGGGCGGGCCGCTGATCCTCGATCAGGCCTTTTCCACGCCGGTCGTGCTCGGCGTGCTGTCGGGCGGATCGACCTTCTTCACCGGCCAGCCAGGCGGCAGCTACGGCACGCAGAGCTTCTACCAGCCGCTGTTCCTCTATTGGGACTGGATCGTCGCCAATAACCCCTATCGCTATGTCAGCGCGGTCGCGGGCAACCGCAACTGGGAGGATGGCGCCGCCTGGGTGACCGAACTCGACCCGGCCTATCGCATCATTTCCGGCGGCCAGCTGGTCAACGGGGTGCCGACCAATCTGGGCGGCGCCAATTCGGGCAATGGCCCGGAATTCGGCGAGTTGTGCTTCCAGTCGCCGAGCACGTCGTCGAATCCGGCGGTCAATGAATGCTATGACCTCGCCACCGGCACCTTCCGCAACAATGTGCCCAATGGCGCGAGCGACACCAGTTCGCCCGAAGTCGCCAATCTCGGCGGCGATCCCGCAGTGACCGCAGACCCGGACGC
>JBHYGP010000316.1:0-3374 GCA_051858935.1 Sphingomonas sp. | reverse complement strand
AACCATCTTTCCGGGTCTCCGGGGGATGCGGCTTGGTCTGGCTGTTTCGGATAATTGTGGCGGTCGCGGCGCTCACCTTAATCGCGTGGGCCGCGCCGCTTGCGCTGTCGGCGAGCGAGCCTGAGCGCGTGGACAAGCGCATCGCCATCACCTTCGACGACACACCGCGCGGGGCGGGCGCGTTCCTGACGCTGGACGAGCGCGGTCCGAAGCTGATCGCTGCGCTGGAGGCTGCGGGCGTCCGGCAAGCGGCGTTCTTCATCAACCCGTGCCGGTTGCAGAGCGAGCGCGATGGGGCGCTGGTCCGCGCCTACGAAACCGCAGGCCACGTCATCGCCGACCATACCTGCAGCCATCCCGGCCTGTCGCGGGTCAGCGCCGAACGCTATCTCGCCGATATCGACCAGTCGCAGGATTGGCTGCGCAGCCGCCCGACCTACCGCCCGTGGTTCCGCTTCCCGTTCCTCGACGAGGGCGGAAAGGACAGCGCCAAGGCACAGACGGTGCGCGACGGCCTCGCCGCGCGCGGGCTGATGAACGGCTATGTCACCGCTGATGGCTATGACTGGAATATGGAGCGGCTGACGATCGCCGCAAAGCGGGCAAGGCGCATGATCGACATGGCGCGGCTGCGCGACCTCTATGTCGAAACGCATGTCGGTGCCGCCGAATTCGCCGACCAGCTTGCGGTCCGCGCGACCGGTCGCCACCCTGCACAGGTGCTGCTGCTCCATGAAACCGATCTTGCCGCGCTGTTCCTGCCCGACATGGTCGCGGGGCTGCGCAAGGCCGGCTGGACTATCGTCACCGCCGACGAGGCGTTCGACGACCCCATTGCCCGCCGCACACCCGAAGTCGCCTTCGCCAACGGCACCCGCGTCCAGATGCTCGCCTGGGAAAAGGGGATCGAAGGCACGCGCTGGTACGACCGCACCGACGGCCCCACCGCCGACCGGCTGTTCGAGGCGCAGGTGATGCAGGGGATCAGCGTCCAGTGAGGATTGTCGCGGCTCTGCTCGCCTGTATGCTGCTTGCGCTTCCGGCCGCCGCGCAGAAGCGAATTGCGCTCAGCTTCGATGATGCACCGCGCGGGGCCGGGGCGTTCCTCGATTCCGACGACCGCGCGAAGAAGCTCACCACCGCGTTGAAGCGCGCGGGTGTGAAGCAGGCGGTGTTCTTCGTGAACCCCGGCAATGTCGGCCTGCCCGGTCACGGCGACGGCCTCGCCAATCTCGACCGCTATGTGAAGGCGGGCCATGTCCTCGCCAACCATAGCTGGTCGCATCCCAAGCTCGGCAGCACCGACGCGGACGCCTATCTCGCCGATGTCGATCGCGCCGAAGCATGGCTCAAGCCGCGCCCCGGCTATCGCCCGTGGTTCCGCTTCCCGTTCCTCGATGAGGGCGGGCGGGATAAGGTCAAGCGTGACGCGATCCGTGTAGGGCTGAAGGCGCGCGGGCTGATCAACGGCTATGTCACCGCCGAATCGTCAGACTGGAACATTGAGAGCCTGACCATTGCCGCAAAACAGGCGGGCAAGACGATCGACATGAACGCGCTGCGCGACCTCTATGTCGAAAGCCATGTCGAGGCGGCTGAGTTCTACGAAGGGCTCGCACTGAAAACGCTGGGCCGCTCGTCCGCGCACGTCATGCTGCTCCACGAAACCGACATTGCCGCCTTGTTCATCGGCGACCTGGTCAAGGCGCTGAAGGCAAAGGGCTGGACGATCATCAAAGCCGACGAAGCCTATGCCGACCCGCTCCGCGACGCCGCCCCCGACACGCCCCACGCCCAAGGCACGCTGATCGAGGCGCTGGCATGGGAAAAGGGCCTGCCCGCGCCGCGCTGGTACGACCGCAACGACCTGCGCATCGCCAACCCGCTGTTCGCGCGGCGGGTGCTGGGGGAGGGGGAGTGAGCGCGCTACATCGGCTCCTGCCGCCCGCGCATCACATCCTCGACCGCACGTTGCTGCGGCGATCCGTAGCGCGGCGTCTGGTCGCGCACGACGCAGCCCGAACTTTGCTCGCATACGCCAGCCGCAAAGGTGTTGAGCCCCTCGGCCGAGGTGCAGGCGGCGGCGAGCAGCAACGGTGCGGCGAGCAACAGACGAAGTTTCATGTGACGACCCCCTAGTGATGCCACCCGGATCGCACGCCTCCGCCCGGCGTTCCTCCGACAGGATCAGACAGAGAGAATGATGGACCAGCAATTCGACCTGACCGACGACCAGCGCGCGATCCAGGAGATGGCACAGCGCTTCACCGCCGGCGCGATCACCCCGCATGCGGCGGAGTGGGACGAGAAGCATATCTTCCCGCGCGAGACCGTGAAGGCCGCCGCCGAACTCGGCTTTGGCGCGATCTATGTCAGTGAGGAAAGCGGCGGGATCGGCCTTGGTCGGTTGGAATCGGCGCTGATCATGGAGGCGATGGCCTATGGCTGCCCCTCGACCAGCGCGTTCATCTCGATCCACAACATGGCCGCATGGATGATCGACCGCTTCGGCGCGCAGGCGGTGAAGGACAAATATCTGCCCCGACTCGTCACCGCCGACTGGCTGGCAAGCTATTGCCTGACTGAACCCTCCTCCGGCTCCGACGCCGCCGCGCTCAAGACCACGGCGAAGCGGGACGGCGACCATTTCATCGTCAACGGGTCGAAGCAGTTCATCTCCGGCGCAGGCGAGAATGAGCTCTATGTCACGATGGTCCGCACCGGCGTCGATGGGCCGAAGGGCATTTCCTGCCTTGCCATCGAAAAGGACATGCCGGGGGTCAGCTTCGGTGCGAACGAGCGCAAGCTCGGCTGGCACGCCCAACCGACGCGACAGGTGATGTTCGACAATGTCCGCGTGCCGGTCGAGAATTTGATCGGCGGCGAGGGCGAGGGGTTCCGCATCGCGATGATGGGCCTCGACGGCGGACGGCTCAACATCGGCGCCTGTTCGCTCGGCGGGGCGCAACGCTGCCTCGACGAGGCAATTGTCTATACAAAAGACCGCAAGCAATTCGGCGCCGCCGTGGCCGAGTTCCAGAACACCCAGTTCACGCTTGCCGACATGGCGACTGAACTGGAGGCGGCGCGCGCGCTGCTCTACCTCGCCGCAGCCAAGGTCACGGCCAACGCGCCCGACAAGACCAAGTTCGCCGCAATGGCCAAGCGCTTCGCCACCGACACCGGATCGGCAGTGGTCGACCGCGCGCTGCAGCTGCATGGCGGCTATGGCTACCTCATGGACTATCCGATCGAACGCTTCTGGCGCGACCTGCGCGTCCATTCGATCCTGGAGGGGACCAATCAGGTGATGCGCATGATCGTCGGGCGGGAGCTGGTGCGCCAGTGACCGACGTCCTGATCTCCGTCGAGGG
>JBHYGP010000315.1:3145-3378 GCA_051858935.1 Sphingomonas sp. | reverse complement strand
GGCACCCAATCGCATGGTCGCACGTCTCCTCGGCGACACCATCTCGGTCCGCACCGGGCGCGTCGTGCTGGGTCTGCGTCAGTCGCTGTCCGATCCCGGCGCGCGGCTGTCGGGCGAGTTGCGTCAGTTCGGGATTGACGCTGACAGCAACGAGGCGGTGGTCATCTATGACGCGACATTGGTGCGCGACCGGCCCGCTGCCGCTGACGGCGTGCGCCCGGCACTGACCTTCG
>JBHYGP010000315.1:0-3135 GCA_051858935.1 Sphingomonas sp. | reverse complement strand
GAGATCGCGCCGGCCGCCGCCGGTTCCGCGCTCAACGATGCGGCGAACCGGGTCGCGAGCGACGTCGCCGACTGGGTGGGGAAGTAGTTACGGCGCGCGTCGCACCGGCGGCATCACATTGCAGATATCCGCTCCGCCTGAGGGCAGGTTGAAAAAGGGCGGCTGGCGGTTTTCGCGCGCCTTGATCCACGCCGCGAAGCGCGGATTGTCGGCGGCGCGAACCTGAAAGCGCGGACGCTGTGCTTCGGGCAAGTCGCTGGCGAGCCTTCCGCTGGTAAAGGCGACATGCTGGCGCGCCTCTTTGTACAGCCCCAGCCCGCCCTCGGTCCCGCGCGGAAGCGATGACAGATGCTCGATCCCCTCCAGCACGCGCCCGACGATCGCGATATTGCGGTCGAGATGGCGCGGACCGTGGCCGATGACCGCATAAAGATCGCCGCCGCTTCCGGTGCTTGGTGCCAGATCCCGCGCGACGCCGACCATCGCATAGCAATGCGGGATCCACGCGACGCTACCGTTGGTTGCGAGCGGCCAGCCATCGGCGCTGTGCCCGGTCGCGGTCGAATAGGGATCGGTGCGGGTGAGTCGGGTGACGGCATCGAATGCGGGCCAGTCATATTCGGCCGGCGGCTGCGCGACCACGCCCGCGGGCAGCGGCTTTTTCTCGGTCGGGTCGCCCCATTGCACGACATAATTGTCGTGGACGCGATAGATGCTCGCGGCATCCCACCAGCCTGCCGTAGCGAGCTTGCGGATATTGGCGACATGCACCGGCGCGTAGCGCGGGGCGAGTCGGATCACCACCTCCCGCCCCTCGCCCAGCGTCATCACCATCAACTCGTCGGCGGGGATGTCGCGCCAATCTTCGGGCAGGGGATCGGACGGGAGCGGGGCGGGGGCGGCGGCCTGAAGCGCCAGCGCAAGGATAGAAGTCAGCATGGCCCCAAGCTGTCACGCCGCGTCGCGCCATGCAACGCGCTTGCGAAGCTGCGACCAACTCTCTAGGCAGCGCCATCCAGCGATTGCGGAGCGGTGGCCGAGTGGTCGAAGGCGCTCGCCTGGAAAGTGAGTATACGCCAAAAGCGTATCGAGGGTTCGAATCCCTCCCGCTCCGCCATTTTGGACCTTTTTTAGGTCGCGCATTCCCTCAAGAATCGCTAAAAAAGCCCGGAAATCAGCGGTTTTTTCGTTCCGCTGCGTTTCACTCAATTTCGCACCGTCCCACACGAAGTGTGGGGAAGAGTGTGGGGAAAAATGAGGTGAGATGTCATGGGAAAGCTCACTGCGGTGAAAATTCGCAGTCTCTCTGAACCGGGCCGCTACTCCGACGGCGACGGCCTTTTTCTCGAAATCAATGGTCGCGGCGCGGCCAGCTGGATTCTTCGCGTACAATCGGGAGGAAAACGCCAGGATATCGGGCTCGGCTCTGCGAAGTCGGTTTCACTCAAAGATGCGCGAGCGGCTGCCTATGCGACTCGTCAGAAAATCGCCCAGGGGATCGACCCGGTAGCGGAGCGCAAGCAGGAGCGGATCACGGTCCCGACGTTCCGCGAGGCGGCGGTGAGCGTTCATGAAGAGCACCGCGCAGCCTGGAAGAACGGCAAGCACCAGCAGCAGTGGATTTCGACGCTGGAGTCCTATGCCTTTCCGGCATTTGGC
Organism: Sphingomonas sp.; assembly: GCA_051858935.1. Lineage (GTDB taxonomy): Bacteria > Pseudomonadota > Alphaproteobacteria > Sphingomonadales > Sphingomonadaceae > Sphingomonas. The sequence goes on along the minus strand of JBHYGP010000315.1, from coordinate 1,476 downwards.
GATCGCCCGGTGAACGAGATCGAAGGTCCAGCCATTCGTGACGTGCTCGCTCCGATCTGGTTGAGCAAGCCCGAGACGGCACGGCGCGTGCGCCAGCGGATCGCAACGGTTCTCGACTGGGCATGCGCGAAGGGCTTCAGGGCGACCGAAGCGCCGATGCGGTCGATCGCGAAGGGCCTGCCGCGCCAGCCCAAGAAGGATCGGCACTTTGCCGCGATGTCCTATGCCGATGTCCCGGCATTCATCGATAAGCTGCGGGAGAGGGAGTCGGTCGGCCGGGTTGCCCTCGAAGCCCTGATCCTGACTGCTGCGCGGTCAGGGGAGATTCGCGGCGCATGCTGGTCGGAGCTGGATCTGCAGAACCGCATCTGGTCGGTCCCGGCGGAGCGCATGAAGATGGGTCGGACGCATCTTGTGCCGCTATCGGATGCGGCCGTCGCTGTGTTCGAGCGGGCCAAGGCGTTCAGGGTCGGGGCGAGCGACCTCGTGTTTCCGGGGCAGAATGTGAAACGCCCGCTGTCCGACATGACATTGCTCAAGATTCTGCGCGACATGGAGCTTGGCGTCACGGTCCACGGGTTTCGTTCCGCGTTCCGGGACTGGGTTGCGGACAAGACCGACTATCCCGGAGAGGTGGCCGAAGCTGCGCTGGCGCACGCGTTGTCGAACAAGGTCGAAGCGGCGTATCGGCGCACCGACTTTCTCGACAAGCGCCGACTTCTCATGGGCGATTGGGGGGCGTTCGTCTGTGGACGCGAGGCCACCGGAAAGGATGTGGGCGGGGAAGCCGCCGCTACACCGTCATAGCCTGACGCCAGAGATATGGTCGATGCCGCGCGGTAAAACGAAGTCGGCTATGGCCGAGATCAGCGCGTTGCCAAGCTCCCGCCGCTGCGGGCCGCCGTGGTGGCTCGGCAGGCGGAGGCGCGGGCTCTCCCAAGCTGCGGGATCAACATGAACGGTCCCGACGCAAAGACGCGAGAAAACCTCGCCGAGGAGATGGGACCGCCAGTTCGGTAGCCGTCCCGCGTCACCTGCTCTAAGGTCGGAACCAAATGCACGAGCGGGAATGCGTTGCTTTCGATGGATCCAACCTGATGCGTCGAGTGAAGGCTCGTCCCCTTTCTCAAACAAACGAGATCAAAAGACCGAAGCGGAAACGATGACGCTTAATTCTTTGGCGGCAAATTACCGCTCAAGGGAGCTTCGATTGCATCCTTGGTCAGCGTATCGAGTACGATCATCCCAATGTATGCGACTACCGCCAGAATTCTGACTTCGCGCTCCCTTCTACTCAACTTTCCACTCCTCTGCCCGTGGTAGCCAAATTACAGGCAGCGTCCCCGCAAGCTTGCCATCCACCAGAACCTCCACGCTTTGCTTGCTCACCCCTACAAAGCGGTTGCACACGATTTTCCCGATGGTGTTGCCAACGAGCTTGTTTAGCTTAGCCATGTCGCCACCGGCGAAGTCTGC
>JBHYGP010000314.1:0-3379 GCA_051858935.1 Sphingomonas sp. | reverse complement strand
CATCGATCACGGTCATTGGCCCGCAGCAGCGCTGCGCATCCTGTAAGCGGCACCAGTCCATACCGTGAACAAGGCTAGAAAACCGCAGAAAACTGCGGTAAAATGGCTTTTAGCGGTCCCGCGAAATCTCATTATGTTCCGCCGTGGCCCACTCAAAAGGGGCCACGAATCATGGGGCCACGAACAGTGCAGGAGGCGTGGCCCCATGCTTACGGTGATGCAGATTCGATCGCTCAAACCGGCTGAGCGTCCATATAAAGTTGCCGATGCCGATGGCCTGTATTTGCTGGTGCAGCCATCAGGGGCTCTGCTTTGGCGTTTCCGCTACCGATGCTGCGGCATCGAGCGGAAGCTCTCGCTGGGAAGTTTCCCCGAGGTCTCCTTGCCCCAGGCCCGTCGAAAGCGCGATGAGGCAAAGGCCGAGCTGGACGACGGCATCGACTCCGTTGAGGAGAAGCGGCAGCGTCGCCTGAAGGCTGAGCTTGCGGCCCAGACGACCTTCGGGCTTGTGGCTGAGGAATATATTCAGAAGATGGAGCGGGAGGGAAAATCACCAGCGACCCTCAAAAAGGCCCGCTGGTTCCTCGAACTCTTGGCTGACATCGCCAAGCGTCCAATTGCCTCGGTAACGCCTCATGAGCTTCTCGATGTTCTGAAGCGTGTCGAGCGGCGCGGGCATCATGAAACGGCGCTCAGGTTACGGTCGTTGGCAGGTCGCGTGTTCCGCTATGGTTTCGCTACGCCGCGCACCGAGCGCTATCCGGCGGACATTTTGCGCGGCGCCCTCACTGTCCCGCGCGTCAAACACCATGCGGCGATCGTCGAGCCAAAGAAGGTGGGCGAACTGCTTCGCGCGATCGAGTGGATGGCTGCTCGTACAATCGGGCTGGACCAGCGAGCAGCGGGGGAGCGGATGATTGCCTCTTCAGACGAAGTGCCCGATTCCGACGGCAGCTAAGCACCCTCTTTGCTGTCGTTCGGCCGACTTGATCAAGCGCCCATTGGCAGCCATTGGATCACCTGACCAATGCACTCGGCAAAGCCCCTGGTCTGGTGTAGCGACCCGTAATGGCCACGCCCCCCGAACTCGCCATCCGCATGCAACGCGAACGCTTCAATCAGGCGTTGGCTGATGCGGACCTGCCGGCGATCAGACCGTTGCTGGCGAAGGATGTGGTGCTCGTCGCCGGCACCGACAGCGCATTGATCGCGGGCCGCAACGCGCAGTTGATGGCATGGAAGCGCGAGTTTGCGTCGCCGGACCGCGCAATCTATCGACGCAGTCCTGACTCAATAACCGTGTCACCGATCGCACCGATCGCTTTCGAACATGGGGACTGGCACGGCATGACCGCACAGGGCGTGCTGCTGACGAATGGGCGCTACACCGCCAAATGGCGGCGGGTCGGCGCAGACTGGCTGATCGAGGCGGAACTTTACCTTACCCTGGGTTGAATGAGGAAGCCGACGCTGTGCCGGACCGGTGCGGTGTTTGTCGGCAGGGATGTCGCCGCGATTCGAACCGATAGTGCCGATGGCATAGGCGTCAGCGCCGGCAGCAGCGGAAGCCCACGCGATGGGCCAACCGATATTTCATGGGCGAGCCGCGCATCGAAGAGGATGCGCTGCAGAAATTCTGCCCTCTGAAACAGTTACAGCATGGCCCGGTTGCCCACCCCCAACTCGCGGCGGGTAGTCATCGCCATATCTCGTCAGCCAATGTTTATCATTCCGCGGGGGCCTCACATCGGAAGTTGCTTTCGGCGGAGGTCGAGCCGGTGCCGCGATACACCGCGCGCTTCGGATAAGTGCAGAGAGGCCGTTGCATGTCGATCTGCCCCGGTTCCTCGCGCGAGAAACGCGTCGCAACGATGCGATCGGGTGCTTCTCCACGTTCGGTCCATGCAATCAACGCGGAGAACAGGTCGTGCTTCGCGTCGGTCGCCGGAGGGCGCGGCGGAATCCCGAGCGTCGTGTTAAATGCGTCGGGACCCATCCCGCCGCCACAATGCATCATGCCCGGCGCCATGAACAGGCGTGCGCTGTCTGCCAGGCGGTTCATACCGCCCATCGTTGCCGCATGGCGATCGAAGAATGCGACCGACTGGCCCGGCGGGACCAAGGTATCGGCGAGCCCGTGAAACACAATGAGCTTGCCACCCCGCCGCGCAAACGGCGCGAGCGTACCGCGAACCGCATCGTTGACGATCGGATCGAGCCGTGCGTCGACGATCGGCATGTCGCGGTCGAAATCGAACCCCTTCCAGTCCCAGTTGGCGCCGAATACCCATTTGAACAGGCTGCCGAATGGGGGCTGTCCAGCAATGGGCTTTTGCAGGAAAGACCACCCGAAGGTGTCGGGCATTTCGCTCCCCGGCAGCCAGCCGAAGAAGGTCGGTTTGCCATTCCGGTCAGTCGGCCCGGAGTAGAAGGCGCGCGCTGTCGCCACTTCGCCTTCGGTGAGGCAGGTCTCCGACGCCCCTGCCTTGCACTGCAAGGTCTGCGGATCGAAACGGCAGCGCATCGGATCGGAGATGAAGCGGTCCCCGGCCAGTGCATGCCCCTGCCGCCAGCACGCTGTGATTGCCGACTGGTTCAACAGCTTTAGCTTGGCTTCGGACAGCAACCGGCCCGGTGCGCGCTTGGCGGCGGCATAGTTCCACAGCACCGCAGCATGGCCCCAGGTCCGGTTCATCACCGGCGCGCCGACGAGAATTCCGTCATAATCCTCGGGATAATAGAGCGCCTCGATCAGCCCCATCTGTCCGCCGGTCGAGCAGCCGGTATAATAGGAGCGGCGCGGGGCCCGCCCATAGAAGGCGGCGGTAATGCCCTTGCCGGTCACCGTCATCGCATGGGCGGACATTCGCCCCCAATCGCGCCACTTACGCGGCTGACCGATCAACGCGTCGCCCTCCAGCGGGGTCGCAGGAGCAGTGCCGGCGTCGGTGGTCGCGGTCGCAAAGCCGCGCCGCAGCCCCTCGACCATCCCCGAATAGCCGAGCGCAAAGGTGCCGGCGAACCCGCCGCTGCCATTGCCATGGAACACCCCCGCCCAGTCGCTGGTCGGCAGCCACAGTTCGACGCCGATGTCCGATCCCGGCTCTGACCGTACGCGCGCGACGACGCGGCAAAAGCTGCGATATCCCGGCACCTCGCCGGTGGCGCTCACCTCCGCGGGTTTGGCGGGGACCAGCGTGGCACTGGAGATGCTGGTATCGCGCAGCTTCAGCGTTGCCATTGCGGCGCAGCGTGCGGCGGCATCGGAATCCTGGGCGGCGGCGGGTGCGGCCCAGCCGATCGCGCCCAGCACCATCGCCGCAACCATCGACCGGGTGTTCATCTGGTTCTGCATGATCAACGTGCCTCCGCCCGCCGG
>JBHYGP010000313.1:0-3384 GCA_051858935.1 Sphingomonas sp. | reverse complement strand
CGGGCTTCGCGAGCATCTGCTGAAAGCGCGGGTCGGACCAATAGTTGGACAGGACATGCCCGCGCAGCTGCGGGAAATTGGCGGTGTTGAGATCGCGCGGCCGCCAGCCGGTGACCCAGGTGTCGAGCGTCACCACGATCGCCTTATACCCCGCTGCCTCGGCCCGGCTGACCAGGCTGGCGGCAAGTTCGGGGTCCTTGGGCGTGTAGAGCTGGAACATCCCCGGCGTGTCGCCCATCGCGGCGGCGACATCCTCCAGCGGATCGTTGGTCAGCGTCGAGACGGTCAGCGGCACCCCGGTTATCGCGGCGGCGCGCGCTGCGGCGATGTCGCCATGCCCGTCCTGCGTGCACATCCCCGCCACCCCCACCGGGGCCATGAACAGCGGGGAGGGGAGCTTCATCCCGAACAGCTCGACCGACAGATCGCGGGTCGAGCAATCGACCATCATGCGCGGCACGATGCCCCAATGGCGAAACGCATCGGCATTGGCGCGCTGTGTCTGCTCGTCCCCGCAGCCCCCCTGAACATAGCTGAGCAGCGACGGCGCCATCGCCGCCTCGGCGCGCGCCTCAAGGGTCGCGAAATCGACCGGGATCGTCGGGACCACGCCTTGCAGGCCAGCGAAATAGATCTGGTTCTGGAAATCGCCATAATGCGGCATCGCGGTCCCCTCCGGTCCTTCCGCCTTGCGCGGAATGGCTGGCGCGCCCGGCAGGACTCGAACCTGCAACTCCAAGCTTAGAAGGCTCGTGCTCTATCCAGTTGAACTACGGGCGCGCGTGATGGTCCCGTTAGCGCGGATTGCGCCGGTCGCAAACCGCGATCATAATTCATGCGGGCAATCGAGGGGGCAGCGATGAGCGACGGGGCGGCGCCGGTACGGATCAATGCGGGTCAGGTCGCGGGCGGGCATTTCCGTTACTACGACTATGTGATGGCGGCGTTCTGCGTCATCCTCGTCCTGTCCAACGTGGTCGGCGCGGCGAAGGTCGCGACGCTGGGCGGGCTGACCTTCGGCGCAGGCATCCTGTTCTTTCCGCTCTCCTATGTCATCGGCGACGTGCTGACCGAAATCTATGGCTATGCGCGCGCCCGGCGAGTGATCTGGGCGGGGTTCGCCGCAACCTTCTTCGCCGCCGTCATGTGCTGGGTGATCGTCGCGATGCCTCCCGCGCCCGGCTGGGAGGGGCAGGAGGTCTATGAGGCCGCGTTCGGGCAGGTGTGGCGGATCGTCGGCGCGTCGATGATCGCATTCTGGGCGGGCGAGTTCGTCAATTCCTATGTCCTCGCCCGGATGAAGCTGTGGACGCGCGGCAAGCATTTGTGGAGCCGCACGATCGGATCGACGGTGTTCGGGCAGGGTATCGACAGCCTGATCTTCTATCCGCTCGCATTCCTCGGCGTGTGGACGACCGAGCAGGTGCTGATGGTGATGGTCACCAACTGGGGACTCAAGGTGCTGTGGGAAGTCGTGCTGACCCCCGTCACCTATGCTGTGGTCGGCTTCCTCAAGAAGCGCGAAGGCGTCGATGTGTTTGACGACGGCACCGATTTCACCCCGTTCCGCACGCGCGTCTGACGCATGCTCGACGGGTTTCAGACGCTCAAGCTGTGGCTGATCACCTCCACCGGGCTGGGGAAGGATTCGCTCCACGTCCATGTCGGTCTGCTGATCTTTTTCGGGTCTGCGCTGGTGATGCGCTGGCCGCTGCGCAGCTGGAAGCCGTGGGCGGCAGTCCTTCTCGCTGCGCTGCTCGGCGAAGCCTGGGACATTCGCGACACGCTGGTGCGCGACAACCCGCTGTTCCTGCGCGGCAACTGGAAGGACCTGTGGAACACGATGCTATGGCCGAGCGCGCTCGTGTTACTGGCGCGCACAACGCAAGTGTTCAGGCCCTAGCTGATCTCTTCGTCATGATTTGACGGATCGCAAAGCGCGCGGTGGCTGACCGCTGCATCGTCGCTCCCGACAAAGGAGACCGACGATGAACATGCCGCTGCACCAGACCGCATTCGTTCAGGCGACGCCGATGCCGCGCACCCGCGGCGCGCATGTGTTCGACCTGCATCCCGCGCTGCATATCGGGGTGTTCGTCGGCTTCTTCGCCTATCTCGGCATCATGTGGGCGGCGTTCGGGGAAAAGGGGCTGGCGATCCCGTTCGTGATCTTCGGCGTCTTCCTCGCTGCCGCATTTATCGTCCCCGCCTGGTGGGCGCGGGTGGCACCGGGCGAGGGGTGTGCGCCCAGCTTCGCCGACTTCGTGGCACAGGGGCTACCGACCGGATCGGGCCATCTCGGTGCAGGCGGGGCGACCGTCCAGGTGATGATCATGCCGGTCATGCTGGTGATCTGGGGCCTGATCGTCGCCGCGATCCGCGTCGCGGTCTGAATTCGAACCCTCACCTCACAGCGGGCGAGCCGATGGTTCGCCCGCGCTTTTTGCGTTCAGGCCGAAGCGAGGTGGTCGAGCGCGTCGCGGTCACGGATCGCGATGCCATGGCTGCCCTGCCGCGCGATGATGCCGCCGTCCTCCAGCGCAGTCAGCGTCCGGCTCACCGTCTCGATCGTGATCCCGAGCAGCTGCGCCATCTCCCCGCGCGTCAACGGCAGGTCGAACGCCTCGGCATTGTGACACGGCGCCGGACTTGCCGCACGGGCAAAGGCGAGGATCAGCGCCGCGACCCGCCCTTTGGCCTGCCGTTTCGAGATCAGGTCGATCAGCGCGCGGCTCTCGTCCAGCTCGCGGCTGACCTCATCCAGCAGGCGGCGGGCCAGCGCCGGGCGTGCGTCACTCAGCGCGGCGACATGCGACGCGGGGAACAGACATGCCTCGCTGTCGGTTAGCGCGGTGACATGCAGCGTCGCGGTCGGCGCGAACAGCTGGCCCAGCATGCCCGCCGGGTGAACCAGCGCCACGATCCGCTCGGTTCCGTCACGGTCGATCGTCGACATTTTCGCCGCGCCGCGCGTCAGTGTCGCGCAGACCGTCGCGCTATCGCCCGCAGCGACGATCGTCTCGCCGCGCGCATAGCGGCGGTGATGCCCGATCCGCGCGAGTTCGCCGCGATCGTCGGGCGACAAGGCGGAGCAGACGGCGCGATCGGCGACCGGACAAGTCGCGCAAACGATGGCGTCGCCGCTCATGCCCTCACATCACCGCTTCCAGCAGCCCTTCGAACAAGCGGCGACCGTCGCTGCCGCCATGCGCGGCTTCGATCTTGCGTTCGGGGTGCGGCATCATGCCCAGCACATTGCCGCCGGCGTTGACGATGCCCGCGATTTGCCGGGCGCTGCCATTGACGTCGCTTGCGTAGCGAAACGCGACACGGCCCTCGCCCTCGAGCTGGTCGAGCGTGGCGGCGTCGGCGAAGTAGTTCCCG
>JBHYGP010000312.1:4402-10928 GCA_051858935.1 Sphingomonas sp. | reverse complement strand
CACACGCGCATACATGGGCAAAAACGTCAGACTTGTCAGGAACGGGTATCAAAATACCCGAAAAACCGGAGCGATCGCATGACCGGCCGCATCACAGGCATCGCCCGCCATGCCATCCCCAAGGGGCCGATGGAGGTCATCGACCACGCCACCGTCACGCTGGAAGGCGGCATCGGCGGCGATTTTCGCGGCGCGATGAAGGGCAAACCCTACAAGCGTCAGGTCAGCCTGATCGAAGCGAACGACTGGAATGCCGCGATGGCGCAGGTCGGCCATTCGATCCCATGGGAACAGCGCCGCGCTAATCTGCTGGTCGAAGGCTTCGACCTGCCCCAGACGCCCGGCGTCCGCCTCCGCATCGGCGGGGACGTCGTCCTTGAAATCACCTGCGAAACCGAGCCGTGTGAGCGGATGGAGGCGCTGGCCGAAGGGCTGCGCGCCGCGCTCACTCCCGACTGGCGCGGCGGTGCGCTCACCAAAGTCATCACGCCCGGCAGCATTGCCGTCGGCGACAGCATCAGGATCGAAGAATGAGCCGAGCTTTCAAGACCCTCGACGATATGGGCGACATCACCGGCAAGCGGGTGCTGGTGCGCGAAGATCTGAACGTACCGATGGCCGATGGCGCGGTCACCGACGACAACCGCTTCCGCGCCGCGGTCCAGACCGTCGCCGAACTCGCCGACAAGGGCGCGATCGTCCTGATCCTCGCCCATTTCGGTCGCCCCAAGGTTCCGAGCCCCGAGCATTCGACCGCCCAGCTCGCCCGCCCGTTCAGCCAGGTCCTGGGCCGCGAGGTCCGCTATATCGACTGGGAGGGCGACGCCGAGTCCACTGCGACGCTGCAGCCCGGCGACATCGCCCTGCTCGAGAACACCCGTTTTTTCGGGGGCGAGGAAAAGAACGACCCGGCGACGGTCGACCGCTTCGCCGCGCTCGGCGACCTCTATGTCAACGACGCCTTCTCCGCCGCGCACCGCGCCCATGCCTCGACCGAGGGGCTGGCGCACCGCCTGCCTGCCTTCGCCGGCCGCCAGATGGAGGCCGAACTCGACGCGCTCGACAAGGCGCTGGGCAACCCCGACCACCCCGTCGCCGCAGTGGTCGGCGGGGCCAAGGTGTCGACCAAGCTCGACGTGCTCAAGGCCATGGTGGGCAAGGTCGATCACCTGATCATCGGCGGCGGCATGGCCAACACCTTCCTCGCCGCGCGCGGCGTGAATGTCGGCAAGTCGCTGTGCGAGCACGACCTGACCGGCACTGCGGAGGAAATCTTCGACGCGGCGGACAAGGCCAATTGCACCATCCATCTGCCCTATGACGTCGTGGTGTCGAAGGAGTTCGCCGCCAACCCGCCGTCCCTGCGCACTTGCAACGTCCATGAGGTCGCGGCCGACGAGATGATCCTCGACGTCGGCCCGGCGGCGAGCGAGGCGTTGGCGGACGTGCTCAAGAATTGCCGCACGCTCGTCTGGAACGGCCCGCTCGGCGCGTTCGAGACCAAGCCGTTCGACACCGCAACCATGGCGCTCGCCCACACCGTCGCCGCGCTGACCAAGGAAGGGTCGTTGGTGTCGGTCGCAGGCGGCGGCGACACCGTCGCGGCACTCAACGAGGCCGGCGTCGCGGACGACATGACCTTCGTCTCCACCGCCGGCGGCGCGTTCCTTGAATGGATGGAGGGTAAGGAATTGCCGGGCGTGGCGGCGCTCGCGCGCTGATGGCTCGCTGGAGTGAAGAAACGTCACCATCTGGCGCGGCGGACGTGTCCGAAGCGCCGGGGTTCCTTGTCTATCTTGCGTTGTCTCTGCTCATCGGTGTGGCGATCATCGTGGCGATGCTGCGTGCGGGGTATGTCGATGCGCCGTTCTTCGGCTCCACTCTGTTCGGCGGACTCGCGTGGCTCGGCTTCAAAGTCGGGAAGGGGTATGCGCGACGGGCTCTGACGAATCGACCGCAACCCGCATTTTGGCGGCCCGGCAGGTTCCCGGCACTTGCCCTGCTGTTCGTGATTTCGTGGCTTGTAGCAGCTCTCTATTTCGGAATCGGCATGGCAGCCGCCAAGCTCAGTTCACTTCTTTGACAATTGGCTATCGTTGTCAGGCTTTTCAGCCGCTTGCCGCGCTGCAATAGGCCGCGCAACAAAGTGTCGGAACAGGGACCGTGACCATGAACACCGCCGAGATGACCGCCAAGATCGCCGAGGGTAACGGCTTCATCGCCGCGCTCGACCAGAGCGGCGGTTCGACGCCCAAGGCGCTGGCCGGCTATGGCGTGGCGGACGACGCCTGGTCGACCGAGGAGGAGATGTTCGGCCTGATCCACCAGATGCGCAGCCGCATCATCACCTCTCCCGCTTTCACCGGCGACAAGGTGATCGGCGCGATCCTGTTCGAACGCACGATGGATGGTCAGGTCGACGGCAAGCCGACCCCGGCGGCGCTGATCGAGCGTGGAGTCGTGCCGTTCATCAAGATCGACAAGGGCCTTGAGGCCGAGGAGAACGGCGTTCAGCTGATGAAGCCGATGCCCGACCTCGACGCGCTGCTGGTCAAGGCCAAGGCGCTCGGCGTGTTCGGCACCAAGGAGCGCTCGGTGGTCAACCTTGCCAATGCCACGGGCATTGCGGCGGTGGTGAAGCAGCAGTTCGAGATCGGCGCGCAGGTGATCGGCCACGGCATGATGCCGATCATCGAGCCTGAGGTGAACATCAAGTCGCCCGAACGCGCCGAAGCCGATGCGATCCTGCGCGACGAGATTCTGAAGGCGCTCGATGCCCTGCCCGAGGGGCGGCAGGTCATGCTCAAACTGTCGATCCCCGCGACCCCCGGCCTGTTCGACCCGCTGGTCGATCATCCCAAGGTGCTGCGCGTCGTCGCCTTGTCCGGCGGTTTCAAGCGCCCCGAAGCCTGTGCCGAACTCGCCAGGAACCGCGGCATGATCGCCAGCTTTAGCCGCGCGCTACTGGAAGACCTGCGCCATGGCATGGCGGACGCCGAGTTCGACACCGCGCTGGCCGGGGCGATCTACGACATCCACCGCGCCTCGACCCGCAAGACAGTCGCAGTCTGAGCGCGGCTCAGATTGGCGACCACTCCACCGGTTCCTCGCCCTCGTCGTCGTCGCTGACGCGGGCGTGGTCCGGCCCGATCGCTTCGAGCAGCTTGTCGAGCGCCCAATCGACGCCGATGCCCGCCGCGCCGGAGATCGCGATGACCTCGGCCCCGCTGGCCTCTTCGAGCTCGGCGGAGAGGGCGGCGATCAGCTCGTCATCGAGCATGTCGATCTTGTTGAGCGCGACGATGATCTTCTTGTCGAGCAGCCCTGCGCCATAGGCGTCGAGCTCGTCGCGGACGATGCGGTAGCTGGTGGCGACGTCCTCGTCATTGGCGTCGACCAGATGCAGCAGCACCTTGCACCGCTCGATATGGCCGAGGAAGCGGTCGCCGATTCCGGCACCCTCCGCCGCGCCCTCGATCAGGCCGGGGATGTCGGCGATGACGAACTCATTGCCCTTGTGCCGCACCACGCCGAGCTGGGGGCGGGTGGTGGTAAAGGCATAGGCACCGACCTTGGCCTGAGCGTTGGTGACGGCGTTGATGAAGGTGGACTTGCCGGCATTGGGCAGGCCCACGAGCCCTGCGTCGGCGAGCAGCTTGAGCCGCAGCCACACGAACATTTCCTCGCCCGGCCAGCCGGTGCCGTGCTGGCGCGGGGTGCGGTTGGTGCTGGTCTTGTAGCTGGCATTGCCGCGCCCACCATCGCCGCCCTTGAGGAATACGATGCGCTGGCCTTCCTCGGTCAGGTCGGCGAGCAGCGTGCGTTCCTCATCATCGGCCAGGATCTGGGTGCCGATCGGCACCTTGATGACAAGGTCGTCGCCGCCCGCGCCGGTCTTGTTGCTGCCCGATCCGCCATGGCCGCGCTGGGCGCGGAAATGCTGGGTGTAGCGAAAGTCGATCAGCGTGTTGAGCCCGGGCACGGCCTCGAAGATGATGTCGCCGCCCTTGCCGCCATCGCCGCCGTCGGGGCCACCATATTCGATATACTTCTCACGCCGGAAGCCGACAGCGCCGCCGCCGCCCCAGCCCGATTTGATGAAGATTTTGGCCTGGTCGAGAAAATGCATGATTAAATGTCCTGGCCCCACATCTTCAGAAAGCGCGGGGAGCCGATAAGTTGACGCAGCGCGATTTCGCGCGCGGCACCACGGGGAAGGTCGAGCGAGCGGGCCAGCTGTTCGCCGAGCAGCGCGTCGCCCATCGCCATGAGGACGAGTGCAAGCGTATCCTCGCGCAGCGCAACGCCCGATTCTTCGCCCTCGACCGCAGCGATCTGGTCGACCAGCCCGTGGATGGTTTCGAGAATGGGGTCGAGCGCATCTTCATTGCCTGACAGGATCATCCAGCTGGCGAGTGCGCCCGCACCGGATTTGTCGAACGCGTCGAAGGCGAGATCGACCACCTGGCGCGGCTTGTCCTCGGTCGGGGCTTGACCGTCGGCGCGCGCCTCCTGAATCAGGCGGACGATGCGGGCGCAGACCGTCTCGGCAAGGCTGCGGGCGAGGGCGCGTTGCAATCCGGCCGCCGAACCGAAATGGTGGAGGAGGTTGGCATGGGTGCGCCCGATTCGCGATGCGACGGCCTTGAGCGTTACCGCCTGCGGCCCTGCCTCAATCAACAGGGCGCGTGCGGCCTCCAGCGCGGCGTCGCGCGATTCCTCAGGGCTGAGGCGTTTGCGTTCGGGGATCGGCGTTATTGACATTTGTGTAAGTAAGGCGTAGCTTTCATCACAAATGCCTTGGAGCAAAACCATGTCGAACGCAAAGACTCCCGCTGATCTGACCATCACGCCGCGCGACCGTCGCTTCGGGCGCGGGCAGCAGCAGGATCGCTGGTGGTTGGGCGGGGACGTCACCGGGACTGCATTCTACAACGCGCTGTCGGTGACCTTCCCCAAGGGCGAGGCCTATTTCATCGAGAGCGTGAAGGCGTTCCGCGACGGCGTGGACGAGAAGCTGGCGCGCGAGATCAAGGCGTTCACCGTCCAGGAAGTCGTTCACAGCCGCGAGCATGTCGCGTTCAACAAGCGCGTGCTGGATCATGGCTATGACATCAGCCGGCTGGAATCGCGGATCGACCAGGTGCTGGAGATCGCGCGGTCGCGGCCCAAGATCGTCCAGCTCGCCGCGACGATGGCGCTGGAACATTATACCGCGATCCTCGCGTCCGAGCTGATCAAGAACCCAAAGCATCTGGCGGGTGCGGATCAGGAGAATGGCGACCTGTGGCGCTGGCACGCGCTGGAGGAGATCGAGCATAAGGGCGTTGCGTACGACACCTATCTCCACGCGACGCGCGGCATGAGCCGGTGGAAGCGCTGGAAGATCAAGTCGCTGACGATGCTGCTGATCACCGGCACCTTCTGGAAACACCGGATCGAGGGGACGCTCGACCTGATGGCGCAGGACGGGGTTACCGGATGGCGCGCCAAGGCGATGGTGGCGAAATATCTGCTCGTGTCGCCGGGTATCGTGACGCGGATGATCCCGGCGTGGATCAGCTATTTCCTGCCCGGGTTCCACCCGTGGAATCACGACGACCGTGCGCTGATCCAGAAGGTCGAAAGCGACTATGAGGCCGCAATCATGCCTCGGGGAACTGTTGCCGCTTGAGCACGTTCTGAATTACTGAACGGAAAATATCAGAAATTATCCGTTCCGGGGTTGAAACCGCTTTTCCCGCTCCCCAATTGCTGCAGCGCAATAAGGGGAAATACGACTATGCGTGTCCTGGCAGGCTTTGTGGCGCTGGCGGCTTTGAGTGCTTGTGGTGGCGGACAGCCGCCTGCCGCGCCGCCCCCGCCTGAGGTGATGGTCGCGACGCCGCTCCAGCGCGAAGTGGTGGATTGGGACGATTATACCGGCCGCTTCGTCGCGCCCGAGGATGTCGAGCTGCGCGCGCGGGTCAACGGTGTCATCACCGCGGTCCATTTCCGCGACGGCCAGGATGTCCGTAAAGGGCAGGCGCTCTTCACGATCGACCCGCGGCCCTATCGCGCCCAGCTGATGCAGGCGCAGGCGCAGATCGCCCGTGCACAGGCCGCGCTCAATAATGCCCGTCAGGTCACCGCGCGCAGCCGCGCGCTGGCGAGCGCCCAGGCGGTGAGTGCAGAGGAGCTGGAGGCGAATGTCGCGGCCGAGCGTAGCGCCGCCGCCGACCTTGCCGCCGGTCGCGCCGCCGCGTCGCAGGCGATGCTCAACCTCGGTTTCACCACCGTGCGCGCCCCGTTCAGCGGGCGCATCTCGGACCGCAAGGTCAGCATCGGCGATTTCGTCGCCGAGGGGCAGACGGTCCTGACTCGCGTCGTCTCGCTCAACCCGATCTGGTTCGAGTTCGAGGGGGCCGAAGCCTTCTACCTCAAGAATCTGCGTCAGGATCAGCGCGGCGAGCGCGGGTCGTCGCGCAACACCGCCAACCCGGTGCAGATCCAGCTCGCCGACGAGAATGAGTATCGCTGGAACGGC
>JBHYGP010000312.1:0-4392 GCA_051858935.1 Sphingomonas sp. | reverse complement strand
CGATCCCAATTCGGGGACGATCCGCGCGCACGCCGTGGTTCCGAACCCGACCGGGTTCCTGACGCCGGGCATGTTCGGGCGCGCGCGCCTGCTCGGTTCGGGCAGCTATCGCGCAATGCTGGTGCCGGATGAGGCGATCGTCACCGACCAGACCCGCCGCCTCGTCTATGTCATCAGCAAGGACAACAAGGCGACGCCGCGCGTCGTCGAAGTGGGGGCGAAGGCCGAGGGGCTGCGCATCATCCGCGACGGGCTTGCGCCTACCGATCGGGTGATCCTGACCGGTGTCGGGCGGCTTCAGCCCGGTGCACCGGTCACGCCCAAGGCTGGCAAGATCACGCCCGACGCGACCAAACAGGCCGCGCCGACCCGCCCCATCGATCCGCCGGCTTCGGGCCAGGCGACCGTCCAGTAAGGGGCGCAGGCCATGAAATTCCCGCATTTCTTCATCGAGCGGCCGATCTTCGCGGCGGTGATGTCGATCCTGATCGTCATCGTCGGCGCCATCGCCTATCCCTCGCTGCCGATCGCCCAATATCCCAACATCGCGCCGCCGACCGTCGTGGTGACTGCCGCCTATCCGGGTGCGAGCGCCGAGACCGTCGCCGAAACCGTTGCCGCGCCGATCGAACAGGCGATCAACGGCGTCGACAACATGCTCTACATGACGTCGTCGTCGACCGGGAACGGCCAGACCCAGATCACGGTGGCGTTCAAACAGGGCACCAATGTCGATCAGGCGCAGGTGCTGGTGCAGAACAAGGTCGCGACCGCCGAGCCGCGCCTGCCCGAGGATGTCCGCCGCATCGGCGTGACGGTGAACAAGAGTTCGCCCGACTTCCTGATGGTCGCGTTCTTCACCTCGCCCGACAAGAGTTTGGATATCCAGTATATCTCGAACTACGTCACGCTGCAGGTCCAGGACCGCATCGCGCGTATTCCGGGCGTCGGCCAGGCGCAGGCGTTTGGCGGGCGCGATTACAACATGCGCGTATGGATCGACCCCGGCCTTGCCGCCGCGCGCGACATGACCGTGGACGAAGTGGTCAACGCGATCCGTGGGCAGAACGTCCAGGTCGCCGCCGGCACCGTCGGTGCGCCGCCCTATGGCAATGCCAGCCCGGCGTTCGAGCTGGGCGTGCAGACCAAGGGGCGTCTGACCACCACCGACGAATTCGGCGCGATCGTGATCAAACGCGACACCTCCGGTCGCCTGACTCACCTTCGCGACGTTGCGCGGGTCGAACTCGGCGCGCAGGACTATAACTTCAACGGCTATCTCAACGACAAGCGTGCGGTCGGCATGGGCATCTTCCAGCTGCCCGGATCGAACGCGCTCGCTACCGCCGATGCGGTCAAGGCCGAACTCGACAGCCTGGCCAAGGACTTCCCCCCGGGGATGACCTATTCGATCGACTATAACCCGACCGAATATATCGCCGAGTCGATCACCGCGGTCGAACACACGCTGATCGAGGCGCTGGTGCTCGTGGTGCTCGTCGTCATCGTATTCCTGCAGAGCTGGCGCGCGGCGATCATCCCGATCGTGGCGATCCCGATCTCGCTGGTCGGTGCGTTCGCGGTGCTGCTGGCGTTCGGTTACTCGCTCAACACGCTGTCGCTGTTCGGCCTGGTCCTCGCCATCGGCATCGTCGTCGACGACGCGATCGTCGTGGTCGAAAATGTCGAGCGATTGATGGAAGAGGAGGGGCTGTCCCCCAAGGAGGCCGCGCACAAGACGATGGACGAAGTGTCGGGCGCGATCATCGCGATCAGCCTGGTGCTGACCGGGGTGTTCATCCCGACCATGTTCATCCCGGGCATTTCCGGGGCCTTCTACCAGCAGTTCGCGATCACCATCGCTTCGGCGACGGTCATCTCGGCCTTTGTCTCGCTGACGCTGTCGCCCGCACTGTGCGCGCTGGTGCTCAAGCATAAGGGGCACGACAGCGAGCCCGCACCCGGCTGGCGCGGGGTTCCGGGTCGGGCAGGGGCGGCGTTCAATCGCGGCTTCAACCGCCTGTCAGAGAATTACGGCAAGCTCACCGCGCGGCTGGTGCGGATGCTGATGGTCGTGGGCGTCGTCTATATGGCGCTGATCCTCGTCGCCGGATGGCGCTTCACCTCGACCCCGTCGGGCTTCATTCCGCCGCAGGATCAGGGCTATCTGATCGGCGCGGTGCAGCTGCCGCCGGGTTCGTCGCTCAACCGCACCGATGCGGTGGTGCAGCAGGCGATCACCGAGGCGCGCAAGCTGCCGGGCGTCAAATATGTCGTCGGCTTTGCCGGCCTGGACGGGGCGAGCTTCTCGACTGCTCCGAACACCGGCGTGCTGTTCTTCGGCCTCGCCCCGCATGCCGAACGTGATGCGACCGCGGACGAGATCCAGGGTGCGCTTTATGGTGCGCTGGCCCCGATCAAGGGCGGCGACATCCTCGTCATCGCGCCGCCCCCGGTTCCGGGCATCGGTACCGGTGGCGGGTTCAAGATGATGATCCAGGACCGCGAAGGGCTGGGTTACAACGCGCTCGCGCAGTCGGCATTCGGCATGATGATGGGCGCGAACCAGCAGGAGAGCGTCGCGGGCGCCTTCACCCTGTTCAACACCGGCACCCCGCGTTTGACTGCGGATGTCGATCGCGAACGGGCGGAGCGGATGGGCGTGCCGGTGTCCAACGTCTTCTCGACGCTGGGTGCCTATCTCGGCTCCTCCTATGTCAACGACTTCAACTATCTGGGCCGCACCTTCCGCGTGACGGCACAGGCCGACGCACCCTATCGTGACGACGCCACCGACATTCAGGGTCTGAAGACCCGGTCGGCATCGGGCGAGATGGTGCCGATGAGTTCGGTGATGACGTTGAAGAACGACAGCGGGCCGTATCGCGTGGTGCGCCACAATCTCTATCCGGCGGCCGAACTTCAGGGCGATTCCAAGCCCGGATACTCGACCGGCCAGACGCTCGATTCGATGGAGGCACTCGCGGCACAGACGCTGCCGCAGGGCATGAGCTTTGAATGGACCGAACTGGCGCTGGAACAGAAATCGGCGGGCAATACCGGCGTCATCGCCTTTGGCCTGGCGGTAGTGTTCGTATTCCTGTTGCTCGCCGCGCTCTATGAGAGCCTGGTGCTGCCGCTGGCTGTGATCCTGATCGTGCCGATGTGCCTGCTTGCCGCGATCCTGGGCGTAAACGTGATGGGGATGGACAATAATATCCTCACGCAAATCGGTCTGGTGGTGCTGATCGGGCTGGCGGCGAAGAACGCGATCCTGATCGTCGAATTCGCCCGGCAGAACGAGGATCAGGGCATGGACATGTTCGAGGCAGCCAAGCACGCCGCGAGCCAGCGTATGCGCCCGATCGTGATGACGTCGATCGCCTTCATCCTCGGCGTGCTGCCGCTGGTGATCGCGAGCGGGGCGGCGGCGGAGTTGCGCCAGGCGCTGGGTGTCGCGGTGTTCTTTGGCATGATCGGCGTGACGATCTTCGGCCTGATCTTCACCCCGGCCTTCTATGTCATCAGCCGCAAGTTCGGCATCTGGGCGAGCGCGCAGAGCGCCCGGTTCCGCAGCAAACCCCATGACCCCGTGACGGAGCCCGCAGCATGAAGCGCCTTTTCATCCTAAGCGCGAGCGCGGCGCTGCTGGCGGGCTGTTCGGTCGGCCCGACCTATCAGCGGCCCGAAACGCCGCCCGCCGCGGCGGCGGCGTTCGTCGATCCCGGCATGACCAAGGTCTCGCCGGGCGCGGTCGAGGGCGAATGGTGGCGGCTGTTCAAGGATCCGGTGCTCGATCGGCTGGTGGTGGAGGCGCTGACCTACAACACCGACATCCGTCAGGCGTCGGCGAACCTGAAGCGCGCGCGCGCGATCCTGTCGGAATCGCGTGGCGCGCGACTGCCGGGGACCAGCGTGAGTTCGGGCTATACCCGCTCACGCACCGGGGCGGAGAGTGCGCAGGGCGCGCTGCCCGCTGGCGTGGACGGGGTCGAGGGCGACTTTTTCCGGGTCGGGCTGGACGCATCCTATGAGGTCGATCTGTTCGGGCGGGTGAGCCGGTCGATCGAAGCCTCGCGGGCGGATGTCGATGCGGCGCAGGCGGCGCTCGATGGCGCGCGCGTGGCGATCGCGGCGGAGACGGCTCGGACCTATGCCGCGGCGTGCGGCTTTGCCGCGCAGGCGGCGGTGGCGCGCGAGACGGTGCAGCTGCAGAGCCGCACGCTCGACCTGACCCAGCGGCTGGTCGACACCGGGCGCGGCACGATCCGCGATGTCGATCAGGCGCGCGTGCTGGCCGAAAATGCCCGCGCGCAGGTGCCGGCGTTCGAGGCGGAGCGGCGCGCGGCGCTGTATGCGCTCGCCACGCTGACCGGAAAGCCGCCGGCAGAG
>JBHYGP010000311.1:0-3389 GCA_051858935.1 Sphingomonas sp. | reverse complement strand
GGCCACGACGCATCGACCCGCGCCTATGTCGGTGCGTTCAATTTCAAGGGCCAGGACCAGCAGAAGAATGTCGGCAAGCTGTCGGGTGGTGAACGCAACCGCGTCAACATCGCCAAGATGTTGAAAAAGGGCGGCAACGTCCTGCTGCTCGACGAACCGACCAACGACCTCGACGTTGAAACGCTGGGCGCGCTGGAAGAGGCAATCGAGAATTTCGCGGGCTGCGCCGTGGTCATCAGCCACGACCGCTTCTTCCTCGATCGTCTGGCGACCCATATCCTGGCGTTTGAGGGGAACTCGCACGTTGAGTGGTTCGAGGGCAATTTCGAGGCTTATGAAGAGGACAAGCGGCGTCGTCTGGGCGATGCTGCGGATCGTCCGACGCGGTTGGCGTATAAGAAGTTGACGCGTTAAGGCGCAGGTTGTCGCGCTGCTCGGGCCGCTTGCGGCCTGGGCAGCGTGCAGCGTCCGCGCTCTTCGGCAGCTGTGGTGAAGCCGTAACGCAGAACGGCGGCGAGGCAGTCGAGTTCTGCGGACGTCAGCGTCTCAGGGTTTCGTCCAGGGTATAGGCGGTTGAGGGCGCGACCCAGAAGGGCGTCCTGCCGCAGCAGAAGTGCCCGCATGTCACAGTCGGTCAGATATGCCGGGCGAAAGACCTCAAATCCCAAGCTGCGTGGTGCGCCGGTCATGTGATGGCATCCGGCGATGCCATGCCGGCTGCATATGTCGCGAAAGACAACATGTTCACTCGTAGCGAGCGGTTGGATTTCACGCAGCGCTATTGGATACCCTTTTGGCATGTGCTGTCCCCCAGCACATAGTTGGGACGTCGCTTCCGCGTCCTTGCGTGCTGCATTGAGGACCGGTCGTGCGGCCAGCCAAAGCGTCAGCGCAGCGACGGTCGCGATCAGCCCGATCAGTGCAAAGGTGGCGATCGCGGCTTTGCCGACAAATCTGGCGGTGCGGCGCGACGCGATCATGGCATGAGGCTGCCACGGCGAGCCGGTCGGCTCAATCCCCGCCATTGACGCATCGCCCTGCGCCCGGAATGGTGGCGGCGATGCAGACCCTTGCCAGCCTTCGCGACATCCGTGGTTTCGAAACCCTCTGGGCGGAGCTGTCGCACCGTGCGCCGCGCGTAGTGCGGCTCGACCAGAGCGAGCGGATGTTGATCGACACGCTCGGGTTGGGGCTGGAGCAGGTAATCCAGTATCTCAGTTTCGAGCGGCCTGAACTGGATGCGTTCGAGGATTGGGTGATCGCGACTGCGGGACGGCCCGATCCGCTGACGGTTGCGCGATACCATGCGACGCTGGACGGGGCGCCGTTGCCGGCGGAGGTTCAGGCGCGGCTCGATGCGATCGACGCGATGCCCGATGTGCTGGATGCGGATGATCTCGCCCATTGGGAGCGCGAGGGCTGGGTGACGTTGCGCGGTGCGATCTCGCGCGAGGAAGCGGCGCAGGTCGAGGCGTTACTGTGGCGACTGCTGAACGCCGATCCGGCGCGGCCCGAGACATGGTATGGGCACGAGCTCAACGGCATCATGGTTCAGCATTTCCAGGATCCGGCGCTGGAGATCGCGCGCCGCTCGCCGCGTGTCCACAAGGCGTTCGCGCAGCTGTGGGGCACCAGCGACCTGTGGTGCATCGTCGACCGGATGAGCTTCAACCCGCCCGAAATTCCCGGGCGCCCGTTTCAGGGCCCGAAGATGCATTGGGACGTCAGCCTCGCCCCGCCGATCCCCTTTGCGACGCAGGGCATCCTGTATCTGACCGATACGGCGGCGGATCAGGGGGCGTTCGCGCTGCTGTCCGGCTTCCACCATCGGCTCGATGCCTGGCTGGAGGAGATTGGTGACACCGACCCGCGTATGGTGCATCTCGACCCGCAGGCAGTGCCGATCGCAGCGGGGGCGGGGGATCTGGTGATCTGGCGCCAGGACCTGCCGCACGGTGCCAGCCCCAACCGGTCGAACAGGCCGCGGATGGCGCAATATGTGAACTTCTACTCGCCCGCGCTGACCGTCCACCGCGACTGGCGGTGAGGGGCGTCAGAGGGTTGCGGTTTCGACCGTCAGATCGGCAATGGTCGCGGCGGTGACTGGCGCGCCGAATACGATCTCACGCTGCTCGGTATAGGCATCGTCGATGGGCGACCAAAGCTGGTGGATCGTCCGTTCGTTGACATCCACGACCCAATATTCGGGGACGCGGTGGCGGGCATAGAGCGCGGCTTTGCCACCCATATCCTTTGCGAGCGATGTATCCGCGACTTCGATGATCAAACCGACGGAGGAAAGCGGAACGGGACCGGCACCGCGCGGCTCGCTGGTCAGCAACAGGTCGGGGTCCGGCAGGCTATGCTCGTCGAGCGCTAGGCTGACCTCAACCAACGGTGTGAGGGTAGAGTCGAGATCCTTTAACCGATCCCGCAGCGCATCGTACAACGCCATCTTGATGACACCGCGGGGACGGTATTGCGGACTCATGACGATGACGTCCCCCTCGATCAGTTCGGTCCGCAGCCCATCAAATGCACCCGCGTCGAACAGCGTCAGATAGTCGTCGACCTTGAGCCGATATTTGCCCGGAGGCGGGGAGACATCCTGCGCCGTCATGTGCCGATCCTATCATAGCCGCTTAGGCCATCAATCCCCCGTCACGCGCAACGGCCCCAGGTCGCCCAGGCCCACCGTGCCGCTGGCCATCGCCAGCATCCGATCGAGGCTCTTCTTGGCCTTGAGGCGGATATCCTCGGCGATCTCGATCTGCGGTTCGAGGTCGCGCAGCGCGACGTAGAGCTTTTCCAGCGTATTGAGCGCCATGTAGGGGCAGATGTTGCAGTTGCAGTTGCCGTCCGCACCGGGGGCACCGATGAAGGTCTTTTCGGGCACCGCCTTTTCCATCTGGTGGATGATGTGCGGTTCGGTCGCGACGATCAGCGTGTCGCCCTCGAAATCCTTGGCGAATTGCAGGATGCCGCTGGTCGACCCGACATAATCGGCGTGGTCGAGCACGTGCGGCGGGCATTCGGGGTGTGCCGCGACGGGGGCGTTCGGATGTTGCGCCTTGAGCTTGAGCAGCTCGGTCTCGCTGAACGCCTCATGCACGATGCACACGCCCGGCCACAGCAGCATGTCGCGGCCCATCTTGCGGTTGATATAGCCGCCGAGATGCTTGTCGGGGCCGAAGATGATCTTCTGCTCCGGCGGGATCTGGCTGAGGATCTTTTCGGCCGACGAGCTGGTGACGATGATGTCGCTGAGCGCCTTCACCTCGACCGAGCAGTTGATGTAGGTCAGCGCGATGTGATCGGGATGCTGGGCGCGGAACGCGGCGAACTGGTCGGGCGGGCAGCTGTCCTCGAGGCTGCATCCCGCGTCCATG
>JBHYGP010000310.1:0-3396 GCA_051858935.1 Sphingomonas sp. | reverse complement strand
ATCCTCCCCCGCAAGGGGGAGGTGGCGCCGAAGGCGACGGAGGGGGAGGAAGGGTCACGGCTTCAGGCTTGAGCACATCGCCGTCCTCCCCCTCCGTCAGCTGCGCTGTCACCTCCCCCTGGCGGGGGAGGATTTCAAGCCTTGTCCATTCGGGCCGCGCCACGCTTTGAAAGGCCCTCCCCTAGCCCCTCCCGCAAGCGGGAGGGGGACTTAGGACCACTCGTACTTCAGCCCGTCCTCACGAAACGCGAAGCGATCGATATGGCGTTCGACGGCGCCCTTCAGCCCTTCGACCTGCTCGGGCGCGCTGGCGTCGATGCGGATCGCGATCCCGTCAGGCTTGGCGTCGAGCGTGACCAGCCCGTCGCCGGGCCAGTCCGCGCCGCGCGCATCCTTCGGGAACACGATCGTGCCATGGTCGGCGGTGTAGTCGACCTTCAGATTATGCTCCCAATGCTTGCAGAGCTGCTGAAGGGAGCGCGACGCTATTTCGGTTGCGGCGAAGCCGGTTGCGGTTGCGGTCATTACAGGCGCTCCACCTTGCGCGCCGCCGCGTCGATGATGTCGATCACCGCGTCGACCGTAGCCTGATCCGCCGCGCCATCGTTCAGCCGCTGCATCACCGCCATTTTGAGATTGCCCATCGCGCGCCGCACCGGACTGCGCCCGCTCTGTTCGCGCTGCGTGCCGAGTTCGGCCAGGCGGCCCATCAGCTGCGTGACCTGATCCGCGTTTTCCTCCAGATGCGCCTGACCGGCGGCAGTAATTGCGTAGAGCTTCTTCGCACCCTCGGCCGCCTGTTCGGCGATATGGTCCATGTCGGCGAGCAGCGTCAGCGTGGGATAGACCACGCCCGGGCTGGGCGCATAGGCGCCGCCGGTGCGCTCCTCGATCTCGCGGATCAGGTCGTAGCCGTGGCGCGGCTGGTCGGCGATCAGCGCGAGCAGGACGAGACGAAGCTCGTCGCCGCTAAACATCCGACGACGCCCGCGCCCGCCGCCGCGGCCACCCATCGCCTCGGCATTGATATCCCATTCGACGGTGAACGGCCCCCATTGGCGGCGACCGCGGCTGGCATGCATGCCGTGCGGCCCGAAGCCGCGATGATGTCCTCGAAACATCCTTGATCCTTCAATATCGAGTCGTGATGCGTCTAAGATATATCTTGAATGCATTTTGACAAGCCCCTTCGCGACTCCCGACGAAGTTCCTATATCGTTCCGCATGACCGACCTGTTCGGCGGAACCGACGCCGCCGCCGCCCCTTCCGAGATTTCCGCCTCCGCGCCGCTGGCCGACCGGCTGCGTCCCGCACGGCTGGACGAGGTGGTCGGGCAAGAGCATCTGACCGGGCCGGAGGGCGCGATCGGGCGGATGGTGGCGGCGGGGAAGCTGTCGTCGATCATCCTGTGGGGACCGCCGGGGACCGGCAAGACGACCACCGCGCGGCTGCTCGCCGATGCGGTGGGGCTGCGCTTCGTCGCGATCAGCGCGGTGTTTTCCGGTGTCGCGGACCTGAAAAAGGTGTTCGCCGACGCAAAGGTGCACGCCGGACTCGGCAAGCGTACCTTGTTGTTCGTGGACGAGATCCACCGCTTCAATCGCGCGCAGCAGGACGGGTTTGTAGAGGATGGCACGGTGACCCTCGTCGGCGCGACGACCGAGAATCCGTCATTCGAACTGAATGCGGCGCTGCTCAGCCGCGCACAGGTGCTGATCCTGCGGCGGCTCGATCATCCGGCGCTGAGCCAGTTGCTGGACCGCGCCGAGGCGATCGAGGGCCGCCCCCTGCCCCTGACGCCCGAGGCGCGCGATGCGCTGGTGGCGAGCGCTGATGGCGACGGGCGGTTCCTGCTCAACCAGGCGGAGACGCTCTATTCGGTCAGCTTCGACGCGCCGCTCGATCCGGCGGGGCTGTCGGCGTTCCTGCAGCGCCGCGTCGCGGTGTACGACAAGGACCGCGAGGGGCATTACAATCTCATCTCCGCGCTGCACAAATCGCTGCGCGGGAGCGATCCGCAGGCAGCGCTCTATTATCTCGCGCGGATGCTGGTGGCGGGCGAAGAGCCGCTCTACGTGCTGCGCCGGCTGGTGCGGTTCGCGAGCGAGGATATTGGCTTGGCCGACCCGCAGGCTTTGGTTCAGTGCCTTGCCGCCAAGGACAGTTACGAGTTTCTGGGGTCGCCCGAGGGCGAGCTCGCGATCGTGCAGGCGTGCCTCTATTGCGCCACCGCCCCCAAATCGAACGCGGCCTATAAGGCGATGAAGTCCGCGTGGCGCAGCGCGAAGGAGACGGGATCGCTGATGCCGCCGCAGAACATCCTCAACGCGCCGACCAAACTGATGAAGGAGATCGGCTATGGCAAGGGCTATGCCTATGACCATGATGCCGAGGGCGGGTTCTCAGGTGCGAATTACTGGCCCGAGGAGATGACGCCGCAGACCTTTTACACGCCGACCGACCGCGGGCTGGAGAAGCGTATCGCCGAGCGGCTGGCGTGGTGGGACGAACGGCGGGGGCGTTAACGCCCCACCCGATACCGCAGCACCATGTCCCCTTCACCGCGCCGCTCCCAGACGCCCGGCCAGGCAACATCCGCGCGGACCAGTAGCGCGTCGAGTTCCTCCGCCGGCCACTTCATCTCCTTGTAGCCCCACGCCTCGGGACGCCCGCGATAAGCGGCGATGAAGTCGGTCGCGGCGCGCAGCGAGCGGCCCTTGCCATCGGTCCAGCTGTAGAGATCGACGCCTAAGCATGCCGCGTTGTCGGCGACCATGTACGCGGGTTCGATCGCGTAGATCGAATAATGGGCGCTGCGCGTGCGGGAGAGTTCATCGGGCAGTGCCCCGCCGGGCTGCATCTGCTTCTCGATCCGCTTCTTCGGGAAGTCCGCGATGACCTTGCGCGCGAGGTCGGGGCGGCGGGCGAACAGCGCGAAGCGGGTGATCTGCGCGTCGTACCAGATGCCGTGATTATTGTTCTTCGCGCCCTCACCCTTGCCGTTCGGGCTGGACAGCATCCAGTCGAGATAGCGGCTGAACCAGCCCTCCAGCGCCTTGACCTCTTCTGCCGACAGCGCGCCCGATGGCGCGGCAAGCCCAACCGCGTCAATCACGCCGATGAACGCGCTGGTATCCAGCACGCCCTCAGGACGACCGTTCGACCGTCCCGGGACCATCTGGGCATAGTTCATATTGGGGTTCATCGCCGTCGCCGGATCGAGGAACCAGGCGCGGACGATCGCCGCGAGCTTGTCGGCGTAGCGCCGGTCGCCGGTGTAATAATAGGCCAGCGCCAACAGGTCGGCATCGCTCGCCATCCGGCCGAGTGCCGTGCGATCGAAGCGATCGGTGCTGCGCTCAGGATTGAAATTGCCGTCGCGGCGCAGATAGGGG
>JBHYGP010000309.1:578-3406 GCA_051858935.1 Sphingomonas sp. | reverse complement strand
GGCGCGATGGGCACGGTCGAGAAGGTAACCGCCACCTCTCCCTATGAGGCGACATTGCTGCTGGGCTTTGAGCGCGGAATCGCGACGATCCAGCTGACGGTCGATCCTGCCCCGCCGCATGCGGTGACCGGACTTCTGATCACATCGACCCAACCCCGCGAGGACAGCGCTGCCAAGGTCGAGGCCGAGTTCAAGGCGCTGCCCGGCAGGACGGCGTTCGGCGTCTATGCGCTGGGCAAGGTCGCCACGCCGCGCCACGAACATGGCGGCGACGCGACGATGCCGCTCGGCTCCGCATTCAAGCTTTGGGTACTCGCCGAAGCCGCACGACAGGTTGAAGCGGGCGAACGCCGGTGGCGCGATGTCGTGCGGATCGACGCGCAGCGCTCGCTGCCCTCCGGCATCACCCAGAGCTGGCCCAAGGATGCACCGGTCACGCTTCAGACGCTGGCAACGCTGATGATCTCGCTAAGCGACAACACCGCCACGGACACTCTGATGCGGATTTTGGGCCGCGAGAAGGTCGATGCGATGGTGGCGCGGAGCGGCGCCCGCGATCCCGGCGCGACATTGCCGGTGCTGACGACAATGGAGGCGTTCAAACTCAAGTCTCCGGCCAATGCCGAACTGGTCGCGCAATGGAAAGCGACCGGGCCGGAAGGACGCCGCAAGTTGCTGAGGGACAATCAGGCACGTCTCGCGACAACCAAGGTCGATGCCGGATTGTTCGGCGAAACGCCGCTCGCGCTCGATGTCGAATGGTTCGCCACCCCGCGCGACCAGGCGGCATTGCTCGACTGGTTGCGGACCAGCGGTGGCGATACGGCGTTGCAGGTGATGGCCGCCAACCCCGGCACGCCGAGCGCCGCGTTGTTCGACTATGCCGGGTTCAAGGGCGGGTCGGAACCGGGCGTGATCTATGGCAGCTGGCTGCTCAAGACCAAGAAGGGCAATTGGTACGCGGTCACCGGCGGGTGGACGCGCACCGATGCGGGGGTTCAGCTGCCGGTGTTCATGAACCTGATGAACCGGCTGATTGCCCAGTTGGCGGCGCAGTGAGATTTCTCTGCCGCCACTCGTCACGCAGCAAGCCGTAGATCACCGTGTCGCGCACGCCGATATGGGTTTCCCATTCGGCGCGCAGCGTGCCTTCCTGTGTGAAGCCAAGCCGTTCGACCAGTGCGCGCGAGGCACGATTGTCGGGATCGATGTCCGCAAACACCCGCCGCTCGCCTTCCGCCTGAAAGATGAAGTCGAGCACCCGCGCCAACGCCTCGCGCGCAATCCCCGAACCCCAATGATCGCGCGCGAGGATATAGCCGATTTCGTTCACCCCGGGGCGGCGGCGGATCACCGTCACCCACCCAATCGCCGGGTGTGCCTGTCCAAGCGTGATCGCCCAGCTGCGCATCGCGTCGGGATCTGGCGTGTAGGTCAAATAGGCGCGCGTTTGGGCAATATCGCGATGGGCCGCACTCGACCACCAGGTCATCAGGCCATCGTCCGACAGGACCGGGAACATCGCCTCAGCATCGTCCGGTCCAATCCCGCGTAGCCTGAGCCGCGCGGTTTCAAGCACCGGAAGCCCACTCACGCCTCCCCCAGCGCCTCGACCAGCGACTTCACCTTCTTCTGCCGCCATTGCGGCAGCGGCGCGACCAGCCAGTAACCGAGCCGCGACGGTATCGGGTCCCCAACCACCGTGACACGCCCGGCAGAGATGTCGGCGCGCGCGAGCAGCTCAGGGATGGTTGCACGGCCCAGCCCCTCGGCAGCGGCGTCGAGCGCGAGCCCAGCATCGCCGACGCGGACCAGCGCGACGCCATCCTCCGCAACACAACCCGGCCAGCCGATCGGCGTGTCCGCGCGCGCGCCCGGCTTCGCGACGGTCACCATCCCGTCGCTCTCCAGCGCCTCGCCCTCATGCTCGCCGGGGCCTTCGCCCCAGCGGATGGCGAGGTCTAGATTGGCCTCGGTAAAGTCGATCGCCTCGTCCGCAGCAATCAGCACGAAGCGCAGCTCCGGGTCCTCGCGCGCGATTTCGGCGAGGCGCGGCATCAGCCATTTTTCGGTGAGGTCGCGCGGCGCGGCGATGGTCAGCGACTTGGACGACTGCCCCGCCTGCATCGCGCGCACCGATTCCTCGAACTGGAGGAACCCGGCGCGCAACGCGGCGAGCCCCGCCTCCGCCTCCGGGGTGAGCTCCAGCCCCTTGGTCGTGCGGCGGAACAGCACGACGCCCAGCGTATCCTCAAGCGCGCGAATCTGTTGCCCGACCGCCGCCGGGGTCACCGCCAGCTCGTCCGCCGCGCGGGTGAAGGACAGATGCCGCGCCGCCGCGTCGAGCACGCGCAGGCCGTTGAGGGGAAGATGGGTGCGCTTCATGTCTTACTCCGCCACCGCCGGCGCGCGCAGCGCAAAGCGGGGGATCGCGACGTCAAATTCATGCCCGTCGGCACCGAGCATCTGGTAGCTGCCCTCCATCCAGCCGGTCGGGGTGGTGAGCGGGCAGCCCGAGACATAATCATAGCTCAATCCGGGTGCGATCATCGGCTGTTCGCCTACGACGCCCTCGCCCTCGACGATATGCTGGTGGCCGCGACCGTCGGTGATCGTCCAGCGGCGCGAGAGCAGCTGCACCGCCTGATGCGACCCGTTTTCGATGCGGATATGATAGGCCCAGAACCAGCGGCCGCGACCGGGCTCAGACTGATCGGACAGGTAGCTGACCGACACCAGCACGGTGATGTCGCGGGTTACCGCTTCCTGGCCGAACAGCGCCTTCACAAGCCCACGGCCCCCAGCGCTTGGTCGAGGTCGGCGATCAC
>JBHYGP010000309.1:0-568 GCA_051858935.1 Sphingomonas sp. | reverse complement strand
CGGCGTCCTCCAGCCCGACATTGAGCCGCAGCATCCCTTCGCGCACGCCCATCAGCAGCCGCTGGTCCTCGGCGACGCCGCTATGGGTGGTGGAGGCGGGGTGGGTCATCAGCGAGCGAGAATCGCCGATATTGTTCGAAATGTCGATGAGGCCGAGCGCGTCGAGCAAACCGTGCGCCTGCGACCGCCCGCCATCGACCTCGAACGAGAAGATCGGTCCCGCCGCCGACATCTGGCTCATCGCAAGATTATGCTGCGGATGACTGGGCAGGCCGGGGTAATTGACCATCGGCACGCGTCCCTCAAGGAAGCGCGCGACCTTCACCGCATTCTCGCTCTGGCGCTGGATGCGCAGGTCGAGCGTCTCCAGCCCCTTGAGCACCACCCAGGCGTTGAACGCGCTCAGCGTCGGCCCGGTATTGCGGTGGAAAGGCAGCAGCGTGTTGGCAATGAAGTCTTCTGTTCCACAGATCGCCCCGGCAAGCACGCGGCCCTGCCCGTCCATCATCTTGGTCGCGCTATAGGCGACGACATCCGCGCCGAACTCCATCGGCCGCTGGAGTGCGGG
>JBHYGP010000308.1:0-3410 GCA_051858935.1 Sphingomonas sp. | reverse complement strand
TCAGCATTTTCTCGAGTCTGCTAGGATCTTCAGGGCTGCTGAGGATATAGAAGCCGAGATAAAGGATCGTCGCGACCCAGAATACCGCGCCAGCACCAAGTGCACCCAGAGCACTGGAATTAGCACAAGACTGAGAGCGATTGGTCACGACCTCAGGCCAGCAGGCCCATGGGCGATTCGATCAGCGCCTTGAGGACCTTCATCAGCTCGGCGCCATCGGCCCCGTCCACCGCGCGGTGATCGAAGCTGCCGGTCGCCGACATGACGGTCGCCACGCCCAGCGCGTCGTCGACGATGTACGGACGCTTTTCGCCCGCGCCGACCGCCAGGATCATCGCCTGGGGCGGGTTGATCACCGCGTCGAACTGCTTGATCCCGAACATGCCCATGTTCGAAATGCTGGCGGTGCCGCCCTGATATTCGTTCGGCTGGAGCTTGCCCTCCTTGGCGCGGTCGGCCAGCTCTTTCATCTGGGTCGAGATCGATGCTAGGCCGATATTCGCCGCGTCGCGGATGATCGGGGTGATCAGGCCGGTCGGCGTGGACACCGCGACCGAGATGTCGGCGCGGCTGTATTTGACCAGCTTGTCGCCGGCATAGGTCACGTTGCACTTGGGCACCTGCACCAGCGCGACCGCGAGCGCCTTGATCAGCATGTCGTTGACCGACAGCTTCACCCCGCGCGCTTCCAGGCTCTTGTTGAGCTGGCCGCGCAGCTTGAGCAGTGCGTCGAGCTGGATATCGACCGTCAGATAGATGTGCGGGATCGTCTGCTTGGCCTCGGTCAGGCGGCGCGCGATCGTCTTGCGGATGTTGCTGAGCTTCTCGACCTCGTGCGGGATGCTCTCATCATACCACACCGATGCCGGGGCAGGGGCCGGAGCCGATGCCGCAGGCGCGGCGGCGGGTGCTTCGGCAGGCTTGGGCGCAGGGACAGCACCGGGCTTCGCGTCGGCGACGTCGGCCTTGACGATGCGGCCGTTCGGGCCGGAACCGGCGACACCGGACAGGTCCACGCCCTTTTCGGCGGCGATACGGCGTGCCAGCGGGCTTGCCTTGACGCGGTCGCCGTCGGCCTTTGGCGCAGCAGCTGGAGCGGGCGCAGGCGCAGCGGCGGGCGCCGGAGCAGCCTCAGCCTTGGGCGCTTCCGCCTTGGGAGCTTCAGCCTTTGGCGCCGAAACCGACGCGGCATCCTCGCCCTCACCCGCCAGCACCGCGATGACCGTGCCGACCTTCACCCCGTCCGTGCCCTCGGCAATGACGATCTTGGCGATCACGCCCTCATCGACCGCCTCGAACTCCATCGTCGCCTTGTCGGTCTCGATCTCTGCCATCAGGTCGCCGGCTTTGACCGTATCGCCTTCTTTCACCAGCCATTTGGCGAGCGTGCCCTCCTCCATCGTCGGGGACAAAGCGGGCATCTTGATTTCGATCGACATGGGTGGGGAGGATCCTGTCGTGATATGGGGTGGGTTCTCGCGCCCTCCTTGCGCGATGAACGGCTTGGGTCAACCCCGCCCCTTGCGCTCGAGACCGCGACGCGTCACCACCTGTCACCTACGGAGGGGGGAACTGGTTTCATGCGTACCTATCTGGTCGTGGTCGACGAAAGCCCCGAGGCGCAGATCGCGCTCCGCTTCGCCGCGCGCCGCGCGGTCAAGACCGGCGGCGGGGTCGAGATTCTCGCGCTGATTCCCAAGCCCGACTTTGTCCAGTGGGGCGGCGTGATGGCGACGATCGAGGAAGAAGCGCGTCAGCGCGCCGAGGCACTGGTCGCCGGCGCAGCGGGCACGTTGATCGAGGAATCGGGGCTGAAGCCGCAAATCACTGTGCGCGAGGGCAATGGCCCGAAGGTTATCCGCCAGTTGATCGACGAGAATCCTGAAATTGCAGCCCTTGTGCTGGGTGCCGCCGCCGAAGGCCCGCCGGGGCCGCTGGTCGCGCATTTCGTAGGCGAAGCGGCGGGACTGCAAATTCCGCTGATGATCATCCCTGGAAGTCTCGACCGCGAGGCGATCGACCGACTAAGCTGAGGACGCATGAAAACCCTGATCCTCCCCGCGCTGCTGATCGCAGCCCCCGCCGCCGCCCAGCAAAAGCCCGTCGAAACGCCCAGTGCAGAACGGCTCAAGGCCGATGTCGAAAAGCTGGTCAGCTTCGGCACGCGCCACACCCTCTCCTCCCCCGATCATCCCACGCGCGGCATCGGCGCGGCGCGCAAATGGGGGGCGGAGGAACTCGACCGGATCGGCGCGGCGTGCGGCGAGTGCATCAAGGTCGCGCGGATCGGCCGCACCTTCACCGGCCCGCGCGCGCCAAACGGGGTCGAAGTCGTCAACGTCTTAGGCTTTCAGGAGGGCGAAGACCCCAAGCGCGTCGTGATCGTCCAGGGCCATATCGACTCGCGCGTCAGCGACGTGATGGACTTCACCAGCGACGCGCCGGGCGCGAATGACGACGCCTCCGGCACCGCGCTGGTGATCGAGGCGGCGCGCATCCTGTCTAAGCACAAGCTCAAGGCGACGATCGTCTATGCCCTGCTGTCGGGCGAGGAACAGGGGTTGTGGGGCGGCACGTTGCTCGCCGAAACCGCGAAGGAACGCGGCTGGGAGGTGATCGCGGTCCTCAACAACGACATTGTCGGCAATACCGTCGGCCAGAACGGTGTGCGCGTCGCCGACCGCGTCCGCGTGTTCTCCGAAGGCATCCGCGCATCGGAGGACATTCCCGGACAACTCGGCCGCCGCGGCGATGGCGGCGAGGATGACGGGCCGAGCCGCGCACTGGCCAAGGCGATCGACAAAGTTGCCGACGGGATGCGCGAGAAGGACAAGGACGCGCTCGACGTGTTCGTCGTGCGCCGCCCCGACCGGTTCGGGCGCGGCGGGGATCACGAACCGTTCCTGCGCCTCGGCTATCCCGCCGTCCGCTTTTCGGTCGCGGCGGAGAATTACGACCAGCAGCACCAGACGCTGCGCACCGAAAATGGCCGAGTCTATGGCGACACGGTCGACAAGATGGACTTCCCCTATCTGGCGAAGGTCACCGCGCTCAACATCGCGACGATCCGCCGCCTCGCCAACGCGCCGTCGGCTCCAGCCGGCGTGGTCCTCGACGGCGCGGTGAGCGCGGATACCAAGGTGCGCTGGAACGCCGTCCCGGGTGCGCGCGGCTACAAAGTCTATTGGCGACGCAACGACACGCAGAACTGGGCCGAAGTGCGCGGCGTTGCCGGGCGGACGGAGACGGTGCTGAAGGACGTGGTGGTCGACGATCACTTCATCGGGGTGTCGGCGGTCGCAGCGGACGGCAGCGAGAGCATCGTCACGTTCGGGACGCGGCCGCCAGGTAATTACGGCCTCAATCGTCGCCCCGGCGCAGGCCGGGGCCGCCAAGTGGTGGTACGAAAC
>JBHYGP010000307.1:0-3432 GCA_051858935.1 Sphingomonas sp. | reverse complement strand
TGATAGCGATTCACGATCGCCTTGCGCGCCTCGTCAATCGCGCTGCCATCCATCTGCACGCCGTCGGTCCGCATATAGGTGATCGCGCCATCCTCGTAGAGCGCCTGTGCGATCCGCATCGTGTGGCTGGCCGAGAAGCCGAGCTTGCGCGCGGCCTCCTGCTGCAGGGTCGAGGTGGTGAAGGGCGGTGGCGGGTTGCGCATCGCCGGCTTGGTCTCGACGCTGGCGACGCTGAAGCGGCCCTGCTCCACCGCGGCCTTGGCGCGCATCGCCACGCCTTCGGTGCCGATCGACAGCCGGTCGAGCTTCTTGCCCTCGAACCGCACCAGCCGCGCGTCGAACGCGGTGCCGTCATGCTCGAGATGCGCGACCACCGACCAATATTCCTGCGCGCGGAACAGCTCGATCTCCCGCTCACGCTCGACGATCAGGCGCAGCGCGACCGACTGGACGCGCCCGGCCGACTTGGCGCCGGGCAGCTTGCGCCACAGCACCGGCGAGAGGGTGAAGCCGACCAGATAATCGAGCGCTCGGCGCGCGCGATAGGCGTCGATCAGATCGGTATCGAGCTGACGCGGCGCGGCCATCGCGGCCAGTACCGCCGCCTTGGTGATCGCGTTGAAGGTGACGCGCTCGACCTCCTTGGGGAGCGCCTTCTTCTTTGCCAGCACTTCCTGAACGTGCCACGAAATCGCCTCACCCTCGCGGTCAGGGTCGGTGGCGAGGATCAGGCGATCGGCCTTCCTCGCCTCATCGGTGATCGCTTTGAGCTGCTTGGCCTTGTCGGGATAGGTCTCCCACTCCATCGCGAACCCGTCATCGGGCTGCACCGATCCGTCCTTGGGCGGCAGGTCGCGGATGTGCCCGTAGGACGCGAGGACGCGGTAGTCCTTGCCCAGATATTTCTCGATGGTTTTCGCCTTGGCGGGCGATTCGACGATGACGAGCTGCATGGGGTTCCGGCGTTCCTTACGTGTACGCGCGAGGATGGGGAGGCGAAATAGCGGGCGTCAAGCGGAAGTCCACCTCGTCTTAACTTCGTTCGGCCTATGCCCGATTCGGAGGGGGTGCACCCGGTGGTTTCGATCGAACGGATGATGGACGAACATGCGCGACTGACCGCGCTGGCCAACGCGCTGATGCGCGCGGCATCGGTCGCTCCGGCCGCGGACGTGCGCGCTTTGATCACCGACCTCAACCGCGAGCTGGTCGATCATCTCGCGGTCGAGGACAGCGAAGTCTATCCGCACCTGCTCACCGCTGGCGACACCGCACAGCGCGAGGCCGCGCAGATCGCGATGGGCGATTTCGACCGGCTGGCCGCCGCATGGTGCAATTTCGTCGATGACTGGACCGCGGACGAGATCGAGGGCGACCGCGAGCTGTTCGTCGAGGCCTGCAAGACAATCCTGTCAGCGCTGGCGGCGCGCACGCGGATCGAAAACGACATTCTCTACCCGCTGGCACTACGCTGCGGCACGATCACGCTGCGCGAGGTGAGCGCGCGGCGGATGGCGGGTTGAGACGCCATGTGGTTTTGAGCAAGTACGCCCTCGGCGCTAGCCAAAAATATCCTCGTCTTCGCGACCCGGCGGCACCGTCAAACGGTAAACCGCGACCGCAACTGCCCACGCCGCCATCGTCACGACGCCGAAAACAAGGTTCGTGACGACTTTGAACTCGATCGACTCGTAGGTCATGCCTTGAGTTGAAAAGGCAAAGCCGAGCATCCCGACGAGCAGCGCCAGAATCGGAACCAGAAGCATGGCATGGACCATCACCAGCGGCCATGCGGACCTGCGTGTGCGATTCCAGCTTTCGCCGATACTTCCAAACAGCCCGCTATGCTCGACCGCTGCCATACCGAGCGCCGCCGACATCCGGGCCGCGAGATACAATCCGGGCAGCAGCAGCAGCACATATCCAAATCCGACGATCGTCCACATTCCGAGTTGGAGCGCGATGACGACAAAAGGCGCGCGCACACGACCGGTCCAGCCGCCGCCAATCTCAGCAAAGACCTTACGAAACAGGAGATATTGCAACAAAGCCTGCAGAATGACGGGAGCGGTGAGTATCAGTACTTGCGCGCTCCACGAGCCGTCCTGATCGTCGATCCAGACGCTGAACACCACATAAAGCGCGGTCGCGACGATGAAGGCCAAGGCATGCGCCCCGATCACCGCCGAAGCTTCGCCGAGAATTTCGGAGACCCCCAAATGGTCCGGGTCACCCCTATTCACCGCAGACTGACCCGTCCGCCTGCGTGCCGCTCCAGTCGCCCGGCGAGTTCGAGTTCGAGCAATACCAGCTGAACCGCCGCGCCGGGCAGGCCCGACTGGCGGATCAGTTCGTCGACCGGGACCGGAACCGGGCCGAGCAGTCCCTCGATCCGGTTGCGTCCGGCGGCGTCGGGCTCGACCGGGGGTTCCGCGCCAAAGCCCGACACGGGCGAACGCACCGCGCGCGGGTCGATCGGGCGGATCATTTCGAGGATGTCGTCGACGCCCTGAACCAGCGTCGCGCCTTCGCGGATCAGCAGGTTGCAGCCTTGCGCGCGCGGGTCGAGCGGGGAGCCGGGGACCGCCATCACCTCACGCCCCGCCTCCGCAGCGATCCGCGCGGTGATCAGCGAGCCCGAGCGCGGCGCGGCCTCGACCACCACCGTTCCTTGCGCCAGTCCCGCGATGATGCGGTTGCGGGAAGGGAAGTGGCGCGCCAGCGGTTCGGCGCCCGGCGGCTGTTCGGCGATCAGCAGCCCCTGTTGCGCAACGCGTTCCTGTAACTCGGCATTTTCCGGCGGAAAGGCGATGTCAATGCCGCTGGCGATGACGCCGACCGTGCCGCTGCCGATCGACCCATGATGGGCGGCGGTGTCGATGCCGCGTGCAAGACCGGAAACGACCGTCGCGCCGGCATCCCCCAGCCCCTGTGCCAGCTGGCGCGCGAAGCGGCACGCGGCAGCCGACGCGTTGCGCGCGCCGACCATCGCGACACAGGGCCGGGCGAGCAGCGCGGTGTCGCCACGTATGATCAGCGCGGGCGGGGCGTTCTCCAGCTGGCCAAGCAAAAGCGGATAATCGGCATCATCGAGAAACACATGGCGCGCGCCAAGCCGCTCCACCGCCGCCAGCTCGCGCCGGGCAAGCGCCGGATCGGCGAGCGTCGGGGCCGCCCCGCCCCCACGCGCCGCCAGCCCGGGGAGCGCTTCGAGCGCTGCCTGCGCATCGCCGAAGCGCGCGATCAGCTGGCGATAGGTGACCGGCCCGATGCGCGGCGACCGGATGAGACGAAGTCGGGCGAGGCGCGCGGCCTCGTCAGCCATGCTTGCGCCCGATGCGCGGTTCGGTCCCGGCGAGCAGCCGCTCGATATTCTCGCGATGCTTCCACAGCACGATCGCCGCGAGCGCGACGAGCAACATGGTGAGATCG
>JBHYGP010000306.1:0-3435 GCA_051858935.1 Sphingomonas sp. | reverse complement strand
TGGCGCTGTCCGCCACGCGAGTCATCGCCTGGGTCGCCTCTTCCGCGACCGCGCGGCCCGATGCGACCACCGCGATCGCGCCATCGGCCCGCTCGACGGTGCGGGTCGCCGCTTCTGCGGTCTGGCGCAGGCGATCGTTCATCTGGCTGACCGCGGCGGAGGTTTCCTCCAGGCTGGCGGCATTGCCTTCGGTGCGACGCGCCAGGTCATCGGAGGCGTGGGCGATTTCGTTCGACCCGCTATGGATTGCGCGCGAGCTGTTGACGACGGTGCCGATCAGTTGACGCAGGCTGTCGAGCGCATCGTTGAAATTGCCCTTGAGCTGCTCATAGGCGGGCGGGAAGGGCTGGGTGATGCTGGCGGTCAGGTCGCCCTTGGCCACCGCGCCCAGCTGGATGCTGACCGCATCGACCACCATCTGCTGCTCGGCATCGGCGCGCGCCTTTTCCGCTTGGGCGGCTTCATTCGCCACCGCGGTTTCGCGGAACACGAGCACCGCCTTGGCCATCGCACCAACCTCGTCGGCGCGGTCCGTGCCGCTCACTTCGACGCGGTTATTGCCCTGTGCCAGCGTGCGCATCGCGTCCTGCAACCGGGCAAGCGGCTGGGTGATGCCAAGGCGCGCGACGACGATCGCGATCCCGACTCCCGCAACGACGCCGATCACCGACAGGATCAGCAGCCACGCCACCGCGCCCGACACGGTCGTCTCCAGCTCCGCGGTAGCCGCATCGCCCTCTTCGACCCGCTTGTAGGTCAGCTTCGAAAGATCGTCCGACAAGCCGTCCAGCTCGGCATTGGCCTTCAGCACCAGCTGTTGCGCCGCGTCGCGGTTGCCGGCCAGGCCCCGCTTGACGGCTTCGGCGGACAAGCGGTGCAGTTCGGCATAGCGCGCCTTGAGCTTCGCCACATCGTCCTTCAGCGCCGGATCGGCCTCGACTGCATCGTCGAAATTCTTGGTTCCACGCTCATAGCCCTTGGTCAGCGTCTCGGGCAGTTCGCGTGCGACCTCGCTCGCCGGGTCAAACGCGAGCGCTCGGGCGGCGGTGTACGCCTGTTCGATCGCGCGGCGATTGGCGCGCGAAATGTCGGTCGTCGCCGGCAGCTTGTGCTCGACCAGCGCGTTGTAGCCGTCATTCACGCCGCGCACCGTGTACGAGCCATAGAGCGCGATGCCCAGTGTGATGGCACCAAGAAACAGCAGCAGCGCCGCGACCTTCGTCGCGATCTTGAAATTGTTGAGCAGGGTCAATGCCGCCCCCTTTTGCGTGTGTGAGCTTAAGGTGACGCTGATGCGTCGTCGCGGATATTATAGAAGCCGGCGACGGCGCGGGGTCGGGCGCTAGGCAAATCTACTTAATGCCGATCGCGCCACAATCGCTGAAATCGTTGTGTCTCGGTCAGTAAGATGCTGAATTACATTGGCGTATTTTTGCTACCCAAATCGACGATTTGGACAGTGTTCTGTCGGCCTTGCCGTAGCGTGAGGCCGGGTCGCCGTCCGACCCTCTATAAAGAATGCGATGTTACATTTTGAGGGCACCGCCATGAACACGCGATTCACCACCAGACTGGGCACGGCAACGCTTGCGCTGATGATCGGAACCGCCGGGGTGGCCCATGCCGGCCCCGACACGGACGACGATCGCGGTTTTTCGATCGAAGGCAGCGTGCGCGTGCGCGCTGAAGTGGTCGACGGCCAGGCGCGGTCCACCGCAGCGGAAAGCGACGCGATCATCTCGTCGCGCACGCTGATTCTGGCCCGCTATAATTTTGGCGGGCTCCATGTTGTCGGCGAGATCGACGACGCGCGCGGCTATGGCCAAGACGTGCGTTCGAGCGCCAGCAGCGCCGATATCAACGCACTCGAACCGATCCAGGCCTATCTCGGCGTCGAACTGGGTGAGATCGCGGGCCAGAAGGGGAAGGGCGTGCTGCGCCTCGGCCGCTTCACTTTCGAATCCGGTTCGGGCCGACTGATCGAGCGTTCGGATGCGTCCAACTCGCCGGTCACCTTTCTCGGCGCGAACTTTGACTGGCGCAGCGCGCGCGGCGACCGCGTCAATGTCTATTTGACCCAGCCGTTCGACCGCCTGCCGACCGCTGCGGCGGAGATCCGCGACAATGCCGTGGAACTCGACCGCACCGGTCCGGGCCTGCGCCTGGGCGGCGCATCCTTCACCCGCGCCAGGCTCGTCGCCGGTGCCAATGCCGAAGTGTTCGGGATCTGGCTCGATGAGAAGGACAGCGCGGGCCGCGCGACCCGCGACCGCAACCTGTTCACCTTTGGCGGCCGCCTGAACCGCATCCCGACCAAGGGCAAGTTCGACTTCGACGTGGACGGCGCGCTCCAGCACGGCACCACGCGTGGCTCGACTTCGGGCAGCGATGTCACCGACCGCCGCGTGCGCGCGGGGATGGTCCATGCCGAACTCGGCTATACCTTCCCCAAGGGCTGGACCCCGCGCGTCGCGCTGTTGCTCGATTATGCCAGCGGCGACACGCCCGAGGCGGCCTATCATCGGTTCGATGCGCTGTTTGGCTCGCGTCGCGGCGACTTTGGTCCCAATGGCCTCTATGGCCCGCTCAGCCGCTCGAACATCGTCAGCCCCGGCATCGCGGTCGAGGGGAAGCCGAGCAAGGCGTGGGACGTTTCGGTCAAGGCACGCAAGCTGTGGCTTGCCTCGGCGACTGACAGCTTCGGCGTAACCGGCGTGCGCGACGCCAGCGGCGCGACCGGCCGCGATGCCGGTGCGCAGGTTGAAGGGCGCGTACGCTATTGGGCGGTGCCGAAGCGGGTGCGGATCGAGGGTGGCGCGGCCTGGCTGGCCAAGGGCGATTTCCTTACCAACGCGCCCAACGCCCCGGCGACCGGCGACATGCGCTTCGGCTATCTCGCGGTGACGACGTCGTTCTGACCTCATTCCTCCACTGCGGGACAGGGGATGACAGGCCAGACCAACAAAAAAGCCGCCGCCCGATCACTCGGGCGGCGGCCTTTTTTTGTGTCAGCGGGGCGCTGAACGTGGGCGATTACTCGCCCTTGTTCAGATAATCGCCCGCCGCTTCGTCGCTGCCGTCACCCGACACTTCGACCTTCTCCAGCGCATCGCTGGTGACCATCGCGTCGATCGGATCCTGCGCCAGCTCAGCCGCGCGTTCCTCGGCTGCCGAGTTCGGCGCGATCAGCACTTCCTGCAGCCGGCGCTGCTGGACGCGGAGCGCGGCGTCGCGGCTGCTCGCCGCGATGCGCATGCGGCCCATGCCCGCGCCGGTACCGGCGGGGATGAGACGGCCGACGATCACGTTTTCCTTCAAGCCGATCAGCGTGTCCTGCTTGCCCTGGACCGCCGCCTCGGTGAGGACGCGGGTGGTCTCCTGGAACGACGCCGCCGAGATGAAGCTGCGGGTCTGCAGCGACGCCTTGGTGATGCC
>JBHYGP010000305.1:0-3436 GCA_051858935.1 Sphingomonas sp. | reverse complement strand
GGGGCTTGCACGCCGGACCCGCCCCGCAACACCCCCATCGTCACCCCGGCCCCCGTGCCGGGGTCCACCCCTCCCCAATCGCAGCGCTCCAGCCTCAAGCCCCGCGCCCGCCTCCCGGTGGACCCCGGCACAAGGCCGGGGTGACGATGGCTTAAATTGCACTCGCAGCAGACGCCGCTTGACGAGCACGATACTGAACTCGAGACTTAGCGCATGTCCCGCAATCCAACGCCGTGGAAGAAAAGCAGAACCCTCGGGGACATCTACGGTGGCCGTGAACGCAGAAGATTTGCCGACAACATCTTCGCTCGTGCGCATTCGATTGAACGGCCAACCTCGGATGTGGAACTCCCAATCCTACTGGAGGACAATCCTTCGAGGGATTTTTTCTTCCCTCTCAATGGTGAGGAGGTCATAGGAGCACTCAAGGCGCTACCCGAACACGACTACGCCGGAATTACGCATGTTTGGATGCGCCGCCTGAAAAAACAGGATTATCTCGACGGCTCGCAGCCTTTTGCAACGTTTAGCTGCGGGAGCGGCGTTAGACTCATCACGCTCTACCCGTTTCCGCGCGATCTAACCTATTCATTCGGCTCGAAGCGCCCTCCAAATTCCGCTTTCAATGACGTATCGCGATTTGGAGCAGAGATAATTCAGGTCGGCAACGACTGGCGAGCCAATTGGTCTATCGACGCGCTTCGTGGATTCTATGCCCATGTTTTGTATCACGAGGTCGGTCACCACGTTGATTGGTATCGTCGCTTCTGGAGCAAAGCCAACCGCAAGGAGCTTGAAGAAGCTGCTGACCAATATGCCTTCGCGCGAACCGCAACGGCGCGACATGTGATCAACCGCCTCGACGATAGTTGCCTTGAGGAAAATGCATGTGAGAGCCTGTAGAGGGCGTTAGCTACGGATCGTCATCTTTTTCGTCCCAGCGCAAACGCCGTTCCGCTTCCCCTACCCCGCCCGCAACAACCCCACAGCCGCATCGCGCTCAAACAAATACAACGCCACCCGCGCCGCCTGCCCCCGCGCGCCGTCCAGCCCGCCGTCGCGATCGACCAGCAACCGCGCATCGGCGGTCGCCGCCGCGATCAGCTCGGCGAACTTCTCGGGCGGGGCGAGCCGGAAGGTCTGTTCCCCCGATTGCCGCGTCCCCAGCATCTCGCCAGCACCACGCAGCCGCAGGTCCTCCTCGGCAATGCGAAACCCGTCATTGGTCTCACGCATCAGCGCCAGCCGCGCGCGCGACGTCTCGCTCAACGTCCCGCCGCGCAGCAGCACGCACACCGACCGCCCCCCACCGCGCCCGACCCGGCCGCGCAACTGATGCAGCTGCGCCAGCCCGAACCGGTCCGCTGCCTCGATCACGATCAGCGTGGCGTTGGGGACATCGACCCCCACCTCGATCACCGTCGTCGCGACCAGCACGCCCAGTTCGCCAGCAGAAAAGCGCGCCATCACCGCGTCCTTGTCCGGCCCCTTCATCCGGCCATGGACCAGCCCGACCCGCTCCCCGAACCGCGCGCGCAGCGCCTCCGCCCGCGCCTCGGCGGCGGCGAGGTCGGTCTTCTCGCTCTCCTCAACCAGCGGGCACACCCAATAGGCCTGCCCCCCGCCCGACAAATGCCGCGCGAGGCCGTTGACGACCTCCTCCAACCGCTCCTCGCTGATCACGCTCGTCTCGATCGGCATCCGCCCCGGTGGCATCTCGTCGAGCTTGCTCACATCCATCTCGCCATGCGTCGCGAGCTGCAGCGTGCGCGGGATCGGCGTCGCAGTCATCACCAGCAGGTGCGGCGCGGTCTTCGCCTTGGCCTGCAGCATCATCCGCTCGGCCACGCCAAAGCGATGCTGCTCGTCCACCACGACAAGGCCGAGGTCGCGATATTCGACGCCCTGCTGAAAGATCGCATGGGTGCCGATCAAGATGTCGATCGATCCATCCGCAACCCCCATCAACGTCGCCTCGCGCACCCGCCCCTTGTCGCGCCCGGTGAGGATCGCGATCTCGACGCCCAATCCGGCGAACAGCTTGCGCAGCGTCTCATAATGTTGCCGCGCGAGGATTTCGGTCGGGGCCAGCATCGCCCCCTGCGCCCCCGCCTCGACCGCAATCAGCAGCGCCATCGCCGCGACCAAAGTCTTGCCCGCGCCGACATCGCCCTGCAGCAGCCGCAGCATCGGGCGCGGCTGCGCCATATCGCCCTCGATCTCCCGGATCGTCCGCGCCTGCGCCCCGGTCGGCGTGTAGGGCAAGTGCAGCGCATCGCGCAGCCGCCCGTCGCCGGCCAGCGCCCGCCCCTTCTTCGCCCGCGCCGCCCCGCGCACCAGCATCAGCGCCAACTGATTGGCGAACACCTCGTCATAGGCGAGCCGGTCGCGCGCCTTGGCATCCGCCGGATCGGCATGGATCCGCGCCAGCGCCTCGCGCCAGTCGGGCCAGCCATGCCGGTCCTTCAAACTCGGTTCGATCCATTCGGGCAGCTCGGGCGCGCGCGCCACCGCCTGGCCTGCGAAATCCGCCAGCCGCTTCGACGTCATCCCCTCCGACAGCGGATAGATCGCCTCACGCCCGCCCGGCCGCGGCTCGCTCAGCGCGACGATCTCCGGGTGCACGATCTGCAATTCCTGCCCGTACTGGTCGAGCCGCCCCGACACCCATTTCGCCTCGTTCAGCGGCAACTGCTTCTTCGCCCAGCCGCTGTTGCCGCCGAAGAACACCAACGTCACATAATTGCCGCGCGCATCGGTCGCCTCGACCCGCGCCGGCGCCCGCGCGCTGCCGCTCATGCGGTAATTCACCGGGGTCAGCTGAATCGCGATCGTCCGCCCGAGATCGGCCTGATCCAACTCCTCACGCGGCAGCCGGTCGATCCACCCGCTCGGCAAGTGAAACGCGACATCCACCACCCGCGCCAGCCCCAGCCGCTCCAGCGGCTTGGCCAGCTGCGGCCCCACGCCCTTGAGGACGGTGACTTCGGCAAAGAGGGGATTGAGCACTTCGGGACGCATGCCACCACCTAAGGCCACCGCGCGCGCGGCGAAAGAGACGATCCCGGAACAATGCTCAGTCGGCCATCAACCCGGCCGCATAAAGCCGCCGCCACCCCTCTGCCCTCTGAATCCTGCCCTGTTCGAACTCGAAAGTGACCTGGATGGCTTCACCCGGCTCTTTCGTGCCAAATTCAACCACGACCTTATGCTTGGCACAAAGATCGGCTTCGAACGGCATCGCGCTCCACAAGCCGAACCTAAAACGGGTCGCGTCTATCGCAACCGCAAATGCATGGGCCCCTTTGGGCCCAACTGGAAACACACGACCGGCATCGCCGATGATGTACTGAAAGGATGCGTCGGCGGTCACAAACCGGGCGAGCGTAGCGTCAGCTTCCCACTCCGGCTGGCTGGCTCGCTTCACCGACTCCAC
>JBHYGP010000304.1:0-3444 GCA_051858935.1 Sphingomonas sp. | reverse complement strand
CGAAGGCATCAACGACATCAATTTTGCGGCGATTCCGGGGATGCCGGCAAGCGAGGCCGTGACCGCTGACGAGCTGATCGCCGCATACGGCCAGTTCATCGACCGCGCGCATCTGCATGGCATCAAAGTGATGGGTGCGACGATCGCGCCGACCGAGGGTCTGTGGCTGTACAGCGAGAAGACCGAGGCGCTGCGGCAGGCGGTCAACCGCTGGATCCGCAGCAGCGGCAAGTTTGACGCGGTGGTCGACTTCGATGCCGCGTTGCGCGATCCCGCCCGCCCCACCCGGCTCAACCCGTCCTATAACCCCGGCGACCATGTCCATCCCAACGACGCCGGAAATGCCGCAATGGCCGCCGCGATCGATGTCGCGCTGTTCGTGCGGGACTGATCTGCAACCGGTGAAGGGCTTGTTGCAAAGGGGGCGTGGCGAACCTATCCCCGTTGCGTGCGGGGGAGGCGGAATTTGACGCGCAAGATCAAGACCATCTACGATCTCGCCGAGCTTGCCGGGGTGTCGGCCGCGACCGTGTCGCGCGCGCTGGCCGGCAAGACGATGGTCAATTCCAAGACCTCCGAACGCATTCGCAAGCTCGCCGAAGAGCACGATTTCCGCCCCAGCGCGCTTGCCCGCAATTTGCGCACCAAGCAGCGCGGCGCGATCGGCGTTGTCGTGCCGCTGGGCCATGATCGCGGGCAGCATTTGTCCGACCCCTTCTTCATGACGCTGATCGGCTATCTCGCCGACGAACTGAGCGAGCGCGGGTTCGACCTGATGCTGTCGCGCGTCGACCGTGTCGATGGCTTCATCATCGTCGGCCAATCCGATCAGTCGCAGGTGCTCGACCGGATCGCGGCGGACTATCTGCCGCTGGTGGCGTGGGGCGGGTTCGTTCAGGGCCAGATTCATTGTTCGGTCGGAACCGACAATTTCCTCGGCGGGCGACTGGCGACCCAGCATCTGATCGATCGCGGCTGCCGCAAGATTGCATTTCTCGGCAATACCCAGGCGATCGAACCGTCGTTGCGGCTTGAGGGCGCGAAGGCGGCGATTGCGGCGCACGACGACATCATGCTGG
The DNA here is from genome assembly GCA_051858935.1 of Sphingomonas sp. Classification (GTDB taxonomy): domain Bacteria; phylum Pseudomonadota; class Alphaproteobacteria; order Sphingomonadales; family Sphingomonadaceae; genus Sphingomonas. The sequence goes on along the minus strand of JBHYGP010000304.1, from coordinate 2,365 downwards.
TCGATGCGCCGACGCATTTCGCGTCAGAGGTCAGCGGGTCGGATATAGATGCTTTTCTCGACCAATCCGGTATCCTTCCCGACGGCATCTTTGCCGCATCCGACCTGATCGCGCTAACCGCGGTTCAGGTGCTGGCGACGCGCGGCCTGTCGGTGCCGGGGGATGTCAGGGTGGTCGGCTATGACGATCTCTACCTCGCCCGCACCAGCGCGCCGCCGCTTTCCACGGTGCGCCAGAACCTCGCCGCCGGCGCCGCGCATCTGGTAGACAGCCTGATGAAGCGCATCACGGGCGAGCCGACCGGATCGACGATCCTCAATCCCGAACTCATCGTTCGCGAATCCAGCTGACGTCGCTGCGGCGTCCGTCGATCTACGACTTTGGTGGAGTTGACTTGCAATCGATTGCTAATAGGGTGTCGGCATAACGTATCCGAGTCCGAAGCGCATAAATTGGGTTGGGGAGAGTGTAATGCGGGCAAGCATTTCGGCATATTGTGGTGCAGCTCTGCTCGCGATGGTGCCCCTCGCTGCGTCGGCGCAACAGGCCCCGACGCCACCTCCGCTCGCTGCGGAGGACGAAGCGAAGCTCGCGCCGATCGCTCCTGAGCTGCGCGCCGGTGGACGGATGGCGCTGGGCTTTTCCAAGATGATGGGCACGATCGACGAGGCAATGGTGCTGGCGTCGCGCAAGCGTGGTGGCGGTCCACCGATCCCGCCGCGCCACGCCGACATTCCGGTAGCTGAAACGATGATCCCCGGCCCGCCCGGTGCCCCGCAGGTCAAATTATTCGTCATCAATGCCAAGCCGGGCACGAGCCGTCCCGGTATCGTCCACACCCATGGCGGGGGCTACATCCTCGGCACCGCCGCGACCGATGTCCGCCGTCTTCAGGACATGGCGCGCGAGCTCGATGCGGTGATCGTCAGCGTCGAATACCGCCTTGCCCCCGAGACGACGTTCGAAGGGTCGATCGAGGACAATTATGCGGGCCTGCGCTGGATGTACCAGAGCGCCGCCGACCTAGGCCTCGACCGCAGCCGCATCGCGGTGACCGGGGAAAGCGCGGGCGGCGGGCATGCCGCGCTGCTGGCAATCACCGCGCGCGACCGCGGCGAAATCCCGATCGCGTTCCAGGCATTGGTCTATCCGATGCTCGACGATCGCACCGGCGGCGCGGTGAAGCTTCCCGACCATCTCGCCACGGTCGGCTGGAGCGCGTCCGAAAACCAATATGGCTGGAAGGCGTTTCTGGGGCAGCAGCCGGGGACCGACGCGGTACCCACGCGCGCTGTGCCCGCGCGCACGCCCAGCCTCGCCGGGTTGCCGCCCGCCTTCATCCAGGTCGGCGGGGTCGATCTCTTCGTCAGCGAGGATATCGATTATGCGCGGCGGCTGAACGAGGCAGGGGTGCCGACCGAGTTGCAGGTCATACCGGGCGCCTATCACGGGTTCGATCAGCTGTCGGCGGACTCCCCGCAGGCAAAGCAGTTCACGCGCGCGAAGATCGAGGCGCTGCGGCGGGCCTTTGCGCGCCCCGCAAAGTAGGGAACGCAGCCATGGTTGCGCAATCAACAGTTTGATTAGCAAACGATTGCAGTTTTCACTTGCCCATTGATTTGCTGGAGCAACGTTCGGGCCGCAGCGCTCCTTGACGACATCATTCGGCCCATTTATGCAATCGATTGAAAAAATAACCGGGGAGAGGACAATGAAGCGTTTCTGCACGTCAGTCGCGGCCATTGCGGTCGCAAGTGTCATGGGATCGATGCCGGCCTTCGCACAGAGCGATGCCGAGCAGGAGGCGCAGGCGCCCGGCGGTGAAGAAGTCGTCGTCACCGCGCAAAAGGGCGGCGCTCAGGCGCTGCAGGAAGTGCCGCTCGCGATCCAGGCGTTCGACGGCGAGGAGCTGAAAGAGCGCAACATCAGCACTATCGGCGACCTGGTGTCGAGCGTGCCGGGCGCATTCGAGGGGTTCCGCCAGTCCAACGGCTCGCGCTTCTACAATCTGCGCGGCAGCGTCACTCAGAATGGCGATTCGCCGATCGGCTATTATCTCGATGATGCGCCGTTCATCGTCACCAATTTCGGCATCGCCCCACCGGTGCGCTTCCTCGACATCGACCGCGTCGAAGTGCTGCGCGGGCCGCAGGGCACGCTCTATGGCCAGGGCTCGTCGGGCGGCGTGTTCATCTTCCGCACGCGCGACCCGAACCTCAAGGATTTCGATTACGCGTTCGAGGCAGAGGCATCGCAGACCCGCGGTGCCGACGGCCTCAACTATGGCTTTGCCGGCGCGGTATCGGTGCCGATCATCAAGGACATGCTGGCGGTGCGCGTCAGCGGCGGCTTCTCGCGCGATGCG
>JBHYGP010000303.1:0-3448 GCA_051858935.1 Sphingomonas sp. | reverse complement strand
CCACGCCAAAGCGCAGCCGCCGCTCCCCCGCAACCTGCTTCAGCGCCGCCCCGATCGCCACCGGATCACCCAACGTCCCGCCCAGCCCCACCGCATCGGCCAGCGCGGTCGAGAAGGTCACGGCATTGCCATTGAGCCCCAGCACGAACGGCACCGCCATCGGCACCGCCGGCCGCCCCCGGCCCAGCGCGGTCGCGATGGCGAGCGGCGCGACCATGTGCGCGGCATCGGTATGGCCATAGAGCAGCCGGTCGCGCACCGTCGCCCAGGTCATGTCGCGGACCAGCTCCAGCTTCAGCCCCTGCGCCTCGGCGAAGCCCAGTTCGTGCGCCAGGATCGGGAGCGCGGCATCGACCAACGGCAGGAAGCCGATCCGCATCGTCTCGTCGCTCACGGTAAATCCCCCATCAGCGCCTCGGCGGTGACGATCGCCTCGGCAATCTCCGCGATCCGGCGGTTGGTCCGCATCGCCTGCCCGCGCAGCAGCGCATAGGCGGCGGGCTCGTCGATCCCGCGCTTCTTCATCAAGATGGCCTTGGCACGGTCGTTGGTCGCGCGTTCGGCGAGCGCGTTCTTCGCCGCATCCAGCTCACGCTGAAGCCGCGAAAACGCCTGGAACCGCCGCACGGCAAGGTCGAACACCGGCTTGATCCGCTGTTTCGACAGGCCATCGACGACATAGGCGGAAACGCCCGCGTCGATCGCCGCCCCGGTCGCCTCGGCATCGCTCTGATCGACGAACATCGCGATCGGCCGGTCGAGCGCGCGCGACATGGCGAAGAAATCCTCAAGCTGGTCGCGGCTGGGATTTTCAAGATTAATGAGGACCACTTCGGGCCGCGCCGCCTCGATCTGTGCCGCCAGCGGCCCGCCGGGGTCGATCAGCACCAGATCGACCAGCCCCGCCTCCCGCAAGCCATCCGAAATGATCGCGGCGCGCGTTGAGCTGGTGTCGATGATCGCGATCCGCATGGCGCGAGCTTATGCAATCGAAGCGCCACGCGCCAGATGGTGCAGCGCACAATTGCTTTAGCCCGCTGAACCAAAGCTGCGATCGGATCGTTTGACCGGCACAGGAGACACACAATGCCCGTCGAACCCCCGATCCCCGCCAAGCCCTACATTCCCCCGCCCGAAGCCCCCCCGATGCCCCAGCCGGGACAACCGGCCCCGGCGACACCGGAAATTGAGCCTCCAGCCCCGGATATCGACGTGCCAGCGCCGCAACCAGACGGCGACCCGCCCGCTACACCGATGCAGCCGGTGGCGTGAGGATCATCCCAGACGGGCCGATTCAACCAGAGCGTGAAAGTCGCTGATCGACCGGTCAAAAAAATGAAGCCGCGGAGCATCAAAACTGATCATGTACAGCTTGCCCTTGATGATCGCCGCTCGCGCCTCGCCTTTGCGGGTCAATTCGTCTTGGTCTGTATATGTATAGGTGAACCGTACGCCGTCATGTCCGAGAAATTTGACCGGCTCGGTCAAATTCACGGCAAACGAACCGATATTTTTGTAAGCACGGTAGGTGGTTTCCAGCAGTTCCGGCACCTCAACAAGCAGAGTCGTTTCCGTGAATTTGGGCAGCGGCTCCTTCTTCTTGCTGCGCTCCTTAACAAGCGGGCTGCCCGGCGCAATGCTCGCATAGAAGGTAACGTCGTTGAGCTGCCCCCCGTCGAGAGTCCAGCTTTCGGTATTCTTGCCGATCTTGCCGCTAAGCCGATTCCAATCGCGCGAAGGTGCAACCGAAACTGCCGATTCGGCAACCGCAACGCGCACACCTTTCTCACGGAGCTTATGGGCTTCGGCACTGGTGCCCAGCAGGGGTGCCGACACGATTGCAAGCGCGAACAGGCATTTAGAGCGCAGGAACATCAATTTGGTGCACCTTCTTTTGGGAGCATGAGCCGGATCATTCCGGCGTCCGCAGCATCGGGCTTGAGAGTGAGATAGGTCCGCAGCGCAGCATGACCTTCTGTGGGGCGTCCGGTTTTAAGCAGCGACAAACCAAGGCCTCTGTGCGCATTTGCCAGCGCGGGATCGAACTCTATCGCAGATTGGTAAAATTCAGCAGCGTGAACCAAATCGCGCGGATGGCCACGCAGGCGATACAGTTCACCACGCGCAAACCACAGCGTCGGAGTCCAGCCTCGCTTGGCAAGCGACTGGATCAGATACTCGCTCGCGCCGAAATCGTTGAGTTTGATCTGATCTTCAAGAAAGATCGGTAACCACTGAGCCATCGCATCGCGATAACGATCAGCACCATCGTCTCGCGATGTCGCCGCAGGATCGGCCAGGGCGGCCATGGTCGCTGCACGCTCCGCATGCGGCGGATGCGAAGCAGTGAACGCGATTGCATTAAAGTTGGGTTTTTTGAGACCCTTGGCGCGCACAGACGCCTCAATCTCATCCATCACATTTAGCCAAACTTCTGCGGCAGCATGAGGTCGCAGGGTGCTTGCGTTCAAATATCCGATTCCGAGGATGTCCGCCTCACGCTCTTGGTCGCGATCATAGCGGTAAAATCCGCCATAAATCGACAGTTCAAGATCGTTGTAAGAGCGCCGCACATTGTAGTTTGGTGAAATGCTCGCCAACAATGCAGCCCATGCCAAAATATCCGTTCCCGTCCTGCGAGCCTTGAACTCGTTGACACTGTGCCGCCGTTCATAATGCCCAAACTCATGACCTAGAATAGCCCCAAGCTCCGCCTCACTTCGCAGGCGGAGCAGCAGGCCACTATAGACCCGCATCGTTCCATTGGCGGCCATGGTCGCATTGAATGTCGGCTCACGAAGAATATAGATCCGAACTGACCGACAACGCTCTACACCGATTGTATCGCACAAAACGCGTCTGACATATGTGACGAGTTTTTCATCCTGAATCACCAGCGCAGATGCAGCCAATCTCCGCTCTGTCTCGTCATCCTCTCGCCACAACCCGATCTCGTCAACGCCCTGCGGCTGATATGCGCCAACATAGGGGGGCGGTGGCGGTGCGACCTGTGCCGCCGCGGGTATCGCAACACTCGCGGTCAGAGCGCCGACAATTGCAGCGCCACACCATTTCATTTGCCAGCATCTTTTACCGGAACGCTGCCGGGAAAGTCTTCGAGCAACTGCTGAACGCGCTTCTCCGAGCCATCGACCTCGCGGACGTCGCCACCCATCTCCCCGTCCGCGTTGAGCCACAACAGGTCGCCAGTTTTCAAATCAACCAGCCCCGCGAAACCCTGATGTTCGCCGGACGTGATGGCGATCCCCGGACCAAGCAGCGCCAACACCTGCAACACCTTGCGCCCAGTCGAACCGTAAGCATCCTTGTTATAAATGAACAGCGCATAGTCGGCATCCTTCGCGCCGGGCAGGTCCGCAACGCCCGCGCCTAGCGACCAGTCGAAGATTTCAGCCTTGTTGTCGCGCTTCTTGGTCGGCAACCGATT
>JBHYGP010000302.1:0-3450 GCA_051858935.1 Sphingomonas sp. | reverse complement strand
GCCCTGAGCTTGTCGAAGGGCGATCCCGGACAGCGGTGGCTTCGGCCCTTCGACAAGCTCAGGGCAAACGGCTCACGGGGGTCAATCCCGCCCCAACCGCGCCTTCATCCGTTCCACCCGTGCGAACGACTTCTCCTCGCGCCCGAACAGCTGAAATTTCGGCTTCCGCCCCGCCGCCTCGTCGGCCTCCAGCCGCCGCTCCAGCTTGCGAACGCCAAAGCTGCCTTTCATGCAGCATACGCACCCGCACGGCGTCATCCCGTTCGCCCCCGGTATATAGCGCCACCCGGTCACCTGCGGCAGCATCTTGAAGCGCAGGATTTCGCTCCGCGCGATTGGCCGCGCGATCGTCACCTGAAACCCCTCGGGCGATGAGGGCAGCGCCCGCCCACGCTGCACCGCCTTCGACGCCTTGTCCGCCGCCCGCGCCGCGACCGGATCGCGCTGCTCGGCCGCCAGCATCAGCGCCACCGCCTCCGCCGCGCGCATCCCAACCGGGCTGCCGTTATAGTGCGACACTGCGACCGTCTCGTCATCGGGAATGCGGAAATAGACCCCCGCGATCGTGCCCCCGCCCATCCGCCGCAGCTCGCGCAGCCATTGATGCGCGATGTTGAACTGACGCGTCACCGGCAACGCATAGATGCGATCAGGCCGCCACCCGTCCTTCTTGACGAAGCCGATCCCCCGACGCCGGATCCCGGGCAGATTGCGGTGGCTGGTCAGGTGGACAAAGGTGGCCATGCCCCCTGCCTATCGTCGCATCGCCGCCCCCGCCAGCACGCAACCGAATTTGTCAGGGACCGCACTGCGTCACCATGCGTTCTGCGACCATGGCTGACACCGATACACCCCGCGCACTGCTGATCGTCGCGCTTCAGGATTTGCACGACGCCGAAACGGCGTGGACCGAACATGCGCCGGACCTGCAGCGCAATGCGTCCTATCGGATCGCGGCCTATCTCGCGGAAGAGTCGCGGACAGCGCAGGTACAGGCAGAACGGCTGAGGTCGGCGATCACCACGCTGGATAGCGACGTCGACGGTCCGCCCAATATCTGGCTGCGCGCGATCTTGGACGATGCGGCGCGCGACGCCAGCACCATCGTGGCCGGCCCGCTGCGCGACACTGCGCTGCTCGGCGCATTTCGCAAGGGCAAGCAGGCCGAACGGGTCAGCTACGAAACCGCAATCGGCCTCGCCCGGCGGATGCACCACGACGACCTCGTCCGCACGCTGACCGTGTCACGCGACGAGGAAGCCCGGACCGATGCTGCGCTGGTGCTCCTGCTCGACTCGACCCTGCGCGACCTTCCGGTCTAAAACACCGCAGCAACCAGCTGCGCGAACGCATCCGCACGATGGCTCATCGCGTGCTTCGCCGCCGGGTTCATCTCGCCAAAGCTGCGGTCATGCCCCTCGGGCACGAACATCGGGTCATAGCCAAAACCGCGATCGCCACGCGGCGGCCAGATCAGCGTGCCATCGACCCGCCCCTCGAACCATTCGACATGCCCATCGGGCCAGGCCAGCGCCAGCGCGCACACGAAATGCGCCGCGCGCGACGTGCCCTCGGGCAGCGCCTCCAACAGCGTGTTGACCCGCCGCATCGCGCGGTCGAAATCGCGGCCCTCACCCTCCTCGGGCGTAAGAGCGGGAATGCCCGGATCGGGCAGCCCCCAGCGCGCCGAGAAAATCCCCGGCTCACCGCCGAGCGCATCGACGCACAGCCCGCTGTCATCCGCCAGCGCGGGCAGGCCCGACAAATCCGCCGCCTGCATCGCCTTCAGCTCGGCATTGGCGACGAACGTCGTGCCCGTCTCCTCCGGCTCGGGCAGGTCGAGCGCCGCCGCGCTGATCGGCTCGATGCCAAAGGGGGCGAGCAGCTCGCGAATCTCGCGCACCTTGCCCTCATTATGGCTGGCGATGACCAGCTTGCCGGGGACCAGCTTGCGGATCGCCTGCGGCTCCCGGCCCTCGCCGCTCATCGTCCCGCCGCCTTCAGCTGCGCCGCAAAAATCTCGCCGCAACCGATTCGCGCGAGCCGCAGCAGCCGCAGCAGCCCTTCCTCGTCATAAGTCGCGCCCTCGGCGGTCGCCTGCGCCTCGGCGATCTTGCCATCGGCCAGCAGCACGAAATTCGCGTCCGCGTCCGCCGCGCTGTCCTCGTCATAGTCGAGGTCGAGCACCGGATTGCCCTGATAGATGCCGCACGACACCGCCGCGACCTGCTGCATGATCGGATCGGTCGTCAGCTTGCCCTCGGCCATCAGCTTGTCGACCGCCAGCCGCAGCGCGACCCATGCGCCGCTGATCGCCGCCGTGCGCGTGCCGCCATCGGCCTGGATCACATCGCAATCGAGCGTGATCTGGCGCTCGCCGAGCAGCTTGAGGTCGGTCACCGAGCGCAGCGACCGCCCGATCAGCCGCTGGATTTCCTGCGTCCGCCCCGACTGCTTGCCCTTCGCCGCCTCGCGATTGCCACGGGTATGCGTCGCGCGGGGCAGCATGCCATATTCCGCCGTCACCCAACCCTCACCCTTCCCGCGCAGCCATGGCGGCAACCGCTCCTCGACGCTCGCGGTCACCAGCACCTTGGTATTGCCGAAACTCACCAGCACCGATCCTTCGGCATGGATGGTGAAGTTCGGTTCGATGGCGATGGGTCGCATCTGATCGGGGGCGCGGCCGCTGGGGCGCATAGGGTATTCTCCAAGTTTCAATTCGCACCGGACCTAGACGCACGGGAACCAACGCGCCAGTCTGACGCTTCGCTCCGTCGGAGAAATGGCATGAAACGGCTTGGACTGATCATTGCGCTGGGGCTTGCGGTGGCCGGCTGTGCGCGCACGCCCGGCCCGGAAGCGCCGCCCCCCGCCACCGCAGTGACCCAGATCAGCTACAGCACCGGCCCCTGCTTCGGCGCATGCCCTGTCTACGCATTCACTGTCCAGGCCAATGGCGACGGCAGCTTCGAGGGAAAGCGCTTCACACAGACCGGCGGCACCAAGGCGTTCAAGCTCACCCGCGCCCAGTTCGACGGTTTCGCCGCCGCACTCGCCCCCTACCGCCCCAAGCCCGGCACCAGCCGCCGCTATGCGCACGGCGAAAAGGGTTGCGAACGCGCCGCAACCGACATGCCAAGCGCCGAAGTCAGCTGGACCGGTCCGGGCGGCAAAAGCAGCCTCTATTATTATTTCGGCTGCGACCGCGACGCCAACCGCGCCATGGCCGACGCCATCGGCAACGCCCCCGACCTGATCCCCGCGCTGACCCCGCTGATCGGGGAGCGGCCTTAACGTTGGCGCGATCTCCTATATCCTCCCCCGCCAGGGGGAGGTGGCACGCGCAGCGTGACGGAGGGGGAGGTTGGGGTTCAACAAGAGCCGATAGGACACAGCCGTCCTCCCCCTCCGTCGCCTTCGGCGCCACCTCCCCCTTGCGGGGGAGGA
>JBHYGP010000301.1:0-11016 GCA_051858935.1 Sphingomonas sp. | reverse complement strand
TCCAGGTGCCGAGCGCGATTGCCGACCGCTTCATGCGCGAAGTGGCGAAGTCGGCAGGGCCGGACGAGGATGTGCTGATCGAGCGCGCCGACGGCCCGCCCCCGCCCGGCACGCGCGGCGACCATGAGCCGCGCCACGGCAAGCCGCGCAACCACAGCCGCCCGATGCACCGTGCCCGCCCGGCCGGCCCGGGTGCTGGCCAGCCGCCGCGTTCGCCCAAACCCCATCGCGGCAAGCCGCCGAAGCGGTGAGCCTCTCAAGCCCCTCCCCTGAAGGGGAGGGGCTAAGGAAGACGCGATGACCACCGCCCCCCACATCCTCGTCGACGCCGACGCATGCCCGGTGAAGGACGAAATCTACAAGGTCGCGTGGCGGCGCGCAGTGCCCGTCACCATCGTCGCCAACAGCTTCATCCGCATCCCCGATCACCCGCTGATCGCGCGCGAGATCGTCTCGGACGGCTTCGATGCGGCGGACGACTGGATCGCCGAGCGTGCCGGGCCGAAGACGGTCGTCATCACCGCCGACATCCTGCTCGCCGATCGCTGCCTCAAGGCCGGCGCGACGGTGCTGTCGCCATCCGGCAAGCCCTTCACCACCAGCTCGATCGGCGCGGCGATCGCAACCCGCGCGATCATGGCCGATCTGCGCGCCGGCGGCGACCAGATCGGCGGCCCCGCCCCGTTCGGCAAGCAGGACCGCTCGCGCTTCCTCTCCGCGCTCGACGAGGCCCTCGTGAGGCTCGCAAGACTGCCCTCATAATCCTCCCCCGCTAGGGGGAGGTGGCGCCGAAGGCGACGGAGGGGGAGGACGGCTGCGCCCTCTCGACCGTCGTGCTTCCTCCCCCTCCGTCACGCTACGCGTGCCACCTCCCCCTGGCGGGGGAGGATTTGAGATTGCACGGCCGTCTGCGCGGCCGCCCTTCCACCACTCGCTTCGCGAGCGGTCCCCCTCCCCCAGCGAGCTGGGGGAGGAATTGCGAACGGTTTGATTCCTCGCGTGCTGACCTTATAGCCCCCCCGCATGGAGCGGCTGGACGGAGCGGCTTCGGTCCCCGGGCATTTGCGCGGCGGGATCGTTGCGCTGGGGAATTTCGATGGTTTTCACCGCGGTCACCAGGCGGTGGTGGGTCGCGCGGTGGCGCGTGCGCGCGACGAAAGGCGGCCGGTCATTGTCGCGACGTTCGATCCGCATCCGGTGCGGCATTTCCGGCCCGATACCCCGCCCTTTCGCCTGACGACGCTGGACCAGCGTCAGCGGCTGTTTGCGCAAGCCGGGGCGGACGCGATGCTGGTGTTCGGGTTCGACGCCAGCCTCGCCAGCCTGTCGGCGCGGGAGTTTGCGCAGCAGCGGTTGGTTGAGTTGATCGGCGCGGGTGGCGTCGTCACCGGCGCGGACTTTACCTTTGGCAAGGGGCGTGACGGCAATGTCGCGGTGCTGGCGGAACTGGGCGCGGAGCTGGGCTTCAGCGTCGATACCGTGGCGCCGGTCGCGGCGGAGGGTGAGGTCGTGTCATCCAGCCGCATCCGCGACGCACTGCGCGGGGGTCAGCCGCGCGAGGCCGCGACGCTGCTGACGCGCCCGTTCGCGATCGAAGGGGTGGTCGAGGGTGGCGCAAAGCTGGGCCGCGAACTCGGCTATCCCACCGCCAATATCCGGCTCGGCAGCTATCTGCGCCCGCGTTACGGGATTTACGCGGTGCGCGGGCGGCTGGCGGATGGGCGCGTGGTCGATGGCGTCGCCAATCTCGGCATCCGGCCGACGATCGACCCGCCCGAGGAGCTGCTCGAACCCTATTTCTTCGATTTTTCGGGCGACCTGTACGGGCAGACGATCGAGGTGCAGTTGATCGACTTTCTGCGCGACGAGGCGAAGTATGACGATCTCGACGCGCTGAAAGCGCAGATCGCGCGCGATTGCGACGCGGCACGCGAAGCGCTGCGAATTAGCTAGCCCCTCCCCTTCAGGGGAGGGGTTGGGGTGGGGCAGTGCGTCGGGGCGATGCCTTCGGCCAGGACTCCTCCACCCCAACCCCTCCTCTAAAGAGGAGGGGCTTTAGAGAGCTTCCCGCAGTCCCCGCTTTCCTCTAATCGGCGCAGACCCATGACCGACACCAACGAACCCGCACGCGACTGGCGCGACACCGTCTTCCTGCCGAAGACCGATTTTCCGATGAAGGCCGGCCTTGCCGCCAAGGAGCCGGAGATCCTGGCGCGCTGGGCCAAGCTCGGCCTCTATCATCGACTGCGCGAGCAGCGCGCGGGGCGCGAACGCTTCATCCTGCATGATGGCCCGCCCTATGCGAATGGCGACATTCACATGGGCCATGCGATGAACAAGATCCTCAAGGACATCATCGTCCGCAGCCAGTCGCTGATGGGCAAGGACGCGCCCTATGTCCCCGGCTGGGACTGTCATGGCCTGCCGATCGAGTGGAAGATCGAGGAGGCGTATCGCGCCAAGAAGCTGAACAAGGACGAGGTGCCGGCGGCGGAGTTCCGCGCCGAATGCCGCGCCTATGCAGAGAAATGGGTCGCGGTGCAGCGCGGGCAGTTCGAGCGGCTGGGTGTCATGGGCGATTGGGAAGACCCCTATCTCACCATGAAGTTCGACGCCGAGGCGACGATTGCGGGCGAATTGCTGAAGTTCGCGGAGTCGGGCCAGCTCTATCGCGGGGCCAAGCCGGTGATGTGGTCCCCGGTCGAAAAGACCGCGCTCGCCGAGGCCGAGGTCGAATATGAGGATGTGGTGTCGACCCAGATCGACGTCGCGTTCGAGATTGTCGAGTTCCCGCACTTCCCGGGTTCGGTAGGCGCACGCATCCCGATCTGGACGACCACGCCGTGGACGATCCCGGTAAACCAGGCCGTCGCCTATGGACCCAGCGTCGCTTATTCGATCTGGAAAGGCGACGACGGCCATTTCTACTTGCTCGCCGATGCGCTCACGGAGAGCTTTTCCAAGCGGACCGGCGTAGCGCTCACTGAATGGATCGGCTTGGCGAGTGATAATCTCGCAGGCGTTGTTGTCCGCCATCCCATGCACCATCTTGGCGGCTTCTTCGCCAAGCCGCGCCCGCTACTCGCTGGCGAGTTTGTGACCGACGACGCCGGTACTGGCTTCGTCCATATGGCGCCCGATCATGGCGAGGACGATTTCCTGCTGTGCAAGGCGCATGGCATCGACCCCGTCTTCGCGGTCGATGATGCGGGGATGTATCGCGCCGACTGGCTGTGGCTGGGCGGTCAGGGATCGGTGATCAACAAGAAGTTCGTCGCCGCCGACGGGCCGATCTGCAGCGACCTGCGCGCCGCCGGGGCGCTGCTCGCCGCGTCGGACGATTTCGCGCACAGCTATCCGCATAGCTGGCGGTCCAAGGCGAAGATCATCTTCCGCGCGACGCCGCAATGGTTCATCCCGATGGATGGCGCCAAGGCCGTCGCCGACCGCACCGCAGGCGCGGCGGCAGACGAACTGCCGGGCCTTGCCCAGGCCGCTGGCTTCGCGCCAATCGTCAACCCGGCGCAGGGCAATGCCCCCACCCTTCGCAACCTCGCGCTCGACGCGATCGAGCGCACCCGCTGGGTGCCCGAACGGTCGATCAACCGGATTCGCTCGATGGTCGAGGGTCGCCCCGACTGGGTGATCAGCCGCCAGCGCGCCTGGGGCGTGCCGATCCCGCTTTATGTCCATCGCCAGACCGGCGACTATCTGCGCGACGAGGGCGTCAACGCGCGCATCCTCGACGCCTTCCGCGCGGGTGGCGCCGATGCGTGGTTCGAGGCGGATCATCAGGCGCTGCTGGGGCCGGACTACAACCTCGCCGATTATGAGGTGGTCAACGACATCCTCGACGTGTGGTTCGATTCAGGCTCGACCCACAGCTTCGTGATCGAGGCGCGGTACGGCGCGGGCGTGCGCGCCAACCTGTATCTCGAAGGATCGGACCAGCATCGTGGCTGGTTCCAGTCGTCGCTGCTGGAGAGTGCGGGGACGCGCGGGCGGGCGCCCTATGATGCGGTGCTGACGCATGGCTTCGCGCTCGACGGGCAGGGGCGCAAGATGTCCAAGAGCCTCGGCAATGTCGTCGATCCGCTGAAGATCATCGGTGAGAGCGGGGCGGATATCCTGCGGCTATGGGTCGCGCAGACCGATTATTTCGACGATGTGCGCATCGGCAAGGAAGTGCTGGGCGGCACGGGCGATGCGTATCGCAAGATGCGCAATACTTTCCGCTATCTGCTCGGCGCGCTCGACGGGTTCGGCGATGCCGAGAAGGTCGCGGTCGAGAAGATGCCGGAGCTGGAGCTGTATATCCTCCACAAGCTCGGCATGCTCGATGTCGAGCTGCGCGCGGCGGCGGAGGCTTACGAGTTCAACCGCTATGCGCGTGCGCTGTCGGACTTCATGAATGAGGACCTGTCGGCCTTCTTCTTCGATATCCGCAAGGATTGCCTCTATTGCGACGCGGCGGACAGTCCGAAGCGGCGGGCGTATCGCACCGTGCTCGACACGCTGTTCCACGCGCTGGTGCGCTATGCCGCGCCGATCCTGGCGTTTACGGCCGAGGAAGTGTGGCAGGCGCGGTTCCCGTCCGAGGATGGGTCGGTCCATTTCCTCGAATGGCCCGAACTGCTCGCGCTTCCCGGCGACGACGCGGTCTCGACCGAATGGGAAGATATCCGCCGCCAGCGTGAGACGGTGACCGAGGCGATCGAGCCGCTGCGGCGCGAGAAGGTGATTCGCTCGAGTTTGGAGGCTGAGGTGACGGTGCCCAACCTGCTCCGCCCCGCCGCCGAGCTGGCCGAGGTGTTCATCGTTGCAGACGTGCATCACGGGCATGACGAGGGCGTTGCGGTCAAGCGGACCGAGCACAAGAAGTGCGGTCGGTGCTGGCGTCTGCTGCCAGAGGTTGAAGCCGATGGCATGCTGTGCCACCGCTGCGACTCGGTAGTTTCCTGAAAGACATGGGGTCCATGAACCGCAACCGCACGATCGGCTTCGCCCTCGCCCTGCTGATCTTTGTCGCCGATCAGGCGATGAAGGCATGGGTGGTCGAGGGGCTGGGCATCGACGCGCCGGGCAAGGCGATCGAGGTCGTGTCCTTCTTCGACATTCGTTTCGTCGCCAATATCGGGGTTTCGCTGGGGCTGCTGGCCGCCGAGACCGACACGATGCGCTGGGCGCTGGTCGCGCTGACCGCCGCGATTGCCGGCGGCGTGGGCTGGTGGATGCTGCGCGAGAAGAACCGGCAGGACATGTTCGCGCTCAGCCTCGTGCTGGGCGGCGCGCTGGGCAACATCGTCGATCGCGTGCGGTTCGGTTATGTCGTCGACTATGCCGATCTGCACTTTGGCGAATGGCGCCCTTTTTTGGTCTTTAACGTCGCCGATGCTGCGATTACCATCGGCGTCCTGATCCTGCTCATCCGGGCGCTGTTCGTGCGTGAAAAACCCAAGGCCGATGACACCGGCGCCCCTGTGGAGAATGCCAATGCGTAAGTCCTTAGCTGTTGCCGCCATGTGCGGTTCGGCGACCCTGCTCGCCAGCTGTGGCAGCGGTATGCTGGGCGACCGCAACCGCCCCGACGAGTTCGCGGTGGCGCGTCAGGCGCCGCTGGTGATTCCGCCCGATTTCGCGATGCGCCCGCCCCAGCCGGGCGCGCCGCGTCCGCAGGATGCCGGCGGCCCGGCGCAGCAGGCGCTGGAAGCTCTGTTCGGCGGCAGCGCCCCGCGTAGCGCGAGCGAGCGTGCGGCGCTCGACTCTGCCGGTGCGCGGACCGGCGCCGATGCGGGGATCCGCTCCGGCGTCGGCAGCCCGGACACCAGCGTGGTGGACAAGGGCAGCACGACCCGCGACATCGTCGCCGCGCCGCAGGGCGATGGCCGCGACGCGCAGACCCAGGCAGGCGGCGCTCCGGCTCCCGCAGCGTCGCCAACTCCGCCGCAGAACTGAGGGTTTTGGAGCCCTCTCCCGCTTGCGGGAGGGGCTGAGAAAGCAAAAGGGCCGCGGAACCATCGTTCCGCGGCCCTTCGCTTTGTCTGGTGTCGGGTGGCTTAGAAGGCCGCGCCGAGCGTGAACAGCACTGCGCCGTCCGCGCCGATCGCATCCTTCCAGCCGAGCGCCGTGGTCTCGTCGGTGTTGACGTAGGACACGCCCAGCGTCAGCGCCTTCCAGCTCACTTCCGCGCCGACCGAATAGTCGAACACTTCGCCGTCGAGGCCGCCGAGGAAGCTGTCGCTCTTGGCGTAGCCGAGATGCGCCTTGAGCTTCACCGGGGTGTTGGGGATGCCGATGGCGGCGTCCGTGTAAACATAGACCGCGCTCTGGTCCGCGAGGAAATCCTGGCCCTTGGGAGCCCAGGCGAGGCCGCCCTTGATCGTGGCCGGACCGACGGTGCCGGTGACCGAGACATAAGGCTCGATGATCGTGCTGTCGGAAAGGCCCGGATAGAGATACATGGTCGCGCCGATGTCGAAGGTGACGCCCGAGGTCACTTCCTTGGCGAAGCCGGCGAACACGTCGATCTCGCTGCCGTTGGCGAAGCCGACGCCCGAGCCCCAGGTGCCGACATAAAGGCCGCTCTCATGCGCGACGGTGAAGCCGCCCTGAATGGTCGCTTCTTCATTGGTCTGGCTGAACCCGCGGAAGCGATAGTCGCTGACGACGGTCGCCGAACCGGTGATGGTGAAGGCGTCGGGCGCCTCGGTCTCGTCCTGCGCGAAGGCGGGCGTCGAGATGGCGGTAGCGGCGAGCAGCAGCGCGCCGGCGATGGACTTGGTGAAACGCATGGGATCCCTTTCGTCTTGGTGCGATTTCGGTCCCATCCTGCAATGGAAGGGCTGCCGCATGGCTCAGGACCTGCGTCCCGGCGCGGCTATTGCCTCCCACCAATCGAAAGTTGCAGCATTTCGTTGCGCTGCACAATTCCATTTCGCTTGATCAACGCAATTGCACCGCCGCTGTTGCGGCGGTGCAACAGAATTGTAGCTTTTGTGACCTTACTTCACCGCCACGATTGCGTCGATCTCGACCGCCGCGCCGCGCGGGAGCACCGCGACGCCGACCGCCGCGCGAGCGTGACGACCGGCTTCGCCGAACAGCTTTTCCATCAGCTCCGACGCGCCATTGGCGACCTGCGGCTGCTGCGTGAAGCCGGGGTCGGAGTTGACGAACACGCCAAGCTTCACGATCTGCGCGACGCGGTCGAACCCGCCCAGTGCCTTTTCGATCTGCGCGACGACCATCAGGCCGCAGCGCTCCGCCGCCTCCTGCCCGTAAGCAAGATCGCGGTCCTCGCCGAGGCGACCGGTCATCACCACGCCATCCTTGAACGGCAGCTGCCCCGAAATGTGCATCAGCCCGCCGGCGGTGACGGTAGGGACATAGGCCGCGACGGGTGCGGCGGCTTCGGGCAGTTCGAGGCCGAGTTCGGCGAGGCGGGCAAGGACGTCGGTCATACTAAATCTCCCTGGGGGTGAGGATGCGGGGCGGGCGTGCCATCGGCGAAGCGCGCGGAAATCCAGCGCTGCGCCTCACGCCAATCGTCGATCCGGGCATGCGCGTGCGGCGCGACCGGCACATGCGGGGCAAGGCGCGGTTCGGACACCATGTGCAGGCGGAACACCTGTGGCGCGATGCGCGCGACCGATTCATGGTGCGTGGCGAGATCGTCGACGAACACCGCGACGCTGGCGCCATGTTCCTCGACCAGCTGCTTCACCGGACGCCCCTTGCCGCCCTGATTGCATTCGACGCGGTGGACGATGCCATGGGTGTCGAGCTGGGCGATACGATGTTCGCGGCAATGATCGCGGAGGTTGGTGAGGATGACGATGTCGGCCTGCTCGGCAAGCAGTGCCAGCGATTCGCGCGCGTGTGGAACGAGCGTCTGGCGGTCCATTTGCGCCGGGAAGAATCCGTCGAGATAACCCCACATCGCCTCGGGCGTCAGCGTGCTGCCGTCGCGCGGCTTCATCGCCTGTGCCCAGTCATGGCTCGACAGGTCGAACTCGACGTCATGCGCCTCATCGAGCCATACGCCGAAATGGCGGACCATGTGGAGCAGCACCTCGTCGCAGTCACAGATCAGCAGGGGCTTCATACGGTCTCCAGCGCGTGGCGGGCAGCGACGAGCGCGGCGGGGGTGGTGCCGGTCGCGTCGGCGCAGGCGATCAGGTCAGGCTCATGCCCCTCAAGGAAGCCCAATACCGCGGCCAGAACCTGTGGATCGGCGGCACGGGCGCGCAGGTCGTGCGGCGACAGACCGGTCAGGTCGAGCAACCGCTGCGCCCGCGCCGCATCGGACAGCGCCCAGGCCAGCGCGCCCAGCGCCAGCGTCCCCGCCTGCTCATTTGTCACCGCGTCGCGCATCGCCTAGAGCTTCGCCCAATCGTTGGTTGGCCAATCGTTCGTCGAAGGGATCGCGTGGCAAAAAGGGTGCTGGTTGTCGAGGACAACGAACTCAATCTCAAACTTTTCTGCGACCTGCTGCGCGCGCATGGCTTCGAGACGATGCCGGTGCGCGACGGGCGAGAAGCGGTGGCGACCGCGCGCAGCTTTGCCCCCGATCTCGTCATCATGGACATCCAGCTGCCGCATATTTCGGGCATCGACATTATCGGCCGGATGCGCGGCGACCCGGTGCTCAAGTCGATCCCGGTGATGGCGGTCACCGCCTATGCGGGGCACGAGGACGAGGCGCGGATTCGCGCGGCGGGCGCCAACGCCTATGTCACCAAGCCGATTTCGGTGATGCGCTTCGTGGAAGAGGTGCAGGCGTTGTTGTAGCGGTTGGCATTTGGAGGTTCAGCGTTGCGTTCCAGAGATTCCTAGAGTCCCTAGAATTTCCAACAGCGCCTAAGCTTTCATGATTGCAACGATCGACACAAGCAACGCGGGAAGGGCTAGGATGTGGCTCAGCCTCTCGATCATCGTCCACATAATCTCGAGCGGCGGGTCGGGCATAAAATCTTGAGCGCAACGACATAGCCGAGCGCCTGCTGTTTGCTTTCATTGGATAGGGAGAGCGACTCGATCTTGGCTTGAAGGAGGACGATCTCGCTGCGCAATCGATCAGTCGACTCGGGCGAAAGCTTCTTTAATGTTGGCCTACCCGTCCAATCCTCACTGGATACGGAAATGCCCGCATATTCGTCACCCCCAGCGGTGAAGGGGTCTGCGTCTTCCTTGGCGAGTGCGTGATACTTCAACCGAATTTCATCTAAGTACGAGATGGTGGCCCAACGGGTATTGAAGTGACCAGCGCTCAGACCGCCGCGCTTCCATTTATCTTGCAATTCCCCGACAGTGAGAGAATCGATAACGCCCATGGCCAGTTCTATTATTATATAATTAGCAGTCGTCGTTCGCGTCACAATCTCGTAGAGGCGAGCGACCTGATTCATAAGCTCAACGGAGTCATTTCCATCTATTTCGTCATAGAGCATCTTGGCTCTATTTACGAGTTCGGGGAGATCGCGATCAAATTCTTCGCGAACTCGCTTCGACGGATATCGTGTGCGCGCATCGGCCATAGCAATCCCTACACCGTCACTAGGAACGGGCATAATTGTTATTTACCGCAAGTTGTCGAGCGCATGAAGCTGCTTCACGCCCCTTACGCAGTGAATACACAAAAAGCCGCAGAAGCGATCCTTCTGCGGCTTGGCGTGCCGTGGGCGGTCCCGGCCTGCGCCGGGACTGCGTAACCTTCGCTTGCGCGAAGCTTACTTGATCTTCGCTTCCTTGAACTCGACATGCTTGCGCACGACGGGGTCGTACTTGCGGAAGCTCAGCTTCTCGGTCTGGTTGCGCGGGTTCTTCTTGGTCACGTAGAAAAAGCCGGTGTCAGCGGTGCTGACGAGCTTGATCTTGACGGTAGTCGGCTTGGCCATCGACCTGGTCCTGCAATTATCAAAAACGAATAAAGCGGCCGCGCGCTGGCAGACCGCTATCAGGAGGCGGCGCATGCCGCCTTGGAGCGCCAATGTCAAGCGCGTGGTGGTGTTTGAGCTGGTTTCAGCAGAGCTGAAACGGCTGCTCCCCCACCCGGCCACCCATTCCAGAATATCCTGCCGATGGGTGGCCGGGTGGGGGAGTGGGCCGGTGCCGTAATCCAGCGCAGCCCCAACTTAAACGCCTGTTAACCATCTTGTAGCACGCTCGTGTCATGAGGAGAACGCGATAGCGGAGGCGGCGATGACGAGCGGACAGAACTGGGTGCTGACGACCGAACTTCACCAGCGGATCGATTCGATCGGTGCGCGCGCGTCCCGCGCCGCCACGTCCGATCTTGCCGCAGACCTCGACGCGATTCGCCGAATCGCGATGGCCAATGGCCTGACACCCGCCGTTTGTATCGTCCATGCCCTCGAATCCGCGCTGGCATCGGGACAGCGCGGGCCGATGATCGCCGATGGGCTGTCGCTGCTGCGCGATGCAGTGGCGTGCGGACGCACCGATTCGCGCACCGATGCCGCATTCGCGGCGGCTTGCTCGATCCGCCTCGCCAGCTAAGTCATTCATTTATGGAAGCGGTGGTCCCAGCGTTCATCGCCGCATTGCTGACCCAAGCCGGGGATCGCTCGCCCTGGCTCGTCGCAATCCTGGCCGATCGCTATGGTCGCCCGTTCACTGTCGCGTTCGCCGCGCTCCTCGCGCACGCCGCTGGCAATGCGATCGCCGCGACCGGCGCGCTGCTGATCGCTCCCCTGCTCACCCCCAATGCCAAGCAGTTGCTGGTCGCGCTCGCGCTGATCTTCGCTGCGATGGGGGCGTTGTGGCGGTTGAAGGCGCCCGACCGGCTGGAGCGATGGCGGCTGGGGGCGTTCCTGACGCCGTTGCTCGGCATCTTCATCCTCGCGCTCGGCGATACGACGCAGTTTTTCACGCTGGCGTTCGGGGTGCGGGCGCAAACGCCGTGGTTCGCGCTGGGCGGGGTGTGTGCGGCGATCTTCGTCGTGAACCTTGCCGCCGCGCTGATGGGCGAGCTGAGCTGGCGCCAGCTGCCGATTC
>JBHYGP010000300.1:0-3453 GCA_051858935.1 Sphingomonas sp. | reverse complement strand
AGGAAGACATGGGTCATGCCGCCGCTCCGAACGCGATCGGCACGCTGAGCGCGCCGATTTCGGGGAAGCGGGTCGGCTTCGGCTCTCCGGTCAGGGTGAATCCCGGTGCGGCGGCAAGCAGTTCCTCAACCGCGACGTTCAGTTCAAGCGTCGCCAGCGCGGCACCGACGCACGAATGCGTGCCGCGCCCGAATGCCAGCGAATCCTTCATGTTCGGGCGGTCGATGCGGAATTCATGCGGGCATTCGAACACATCCTCATCGCGATTGGCCGAGGCATAGACGAGCGCGATCGGCTCCCCCGCCGGAATGGTCCGCCCGCGGATCGTCACATCGTTGACGGCGGTGCGCGCAAAGCCGCGATAGGGGGTGTAGAGGCGCAGAAATTCCTCGACCGCCGCCGGGACCAAAGCCGGGTTGGCGCGCAGATGCGCCTGCAACGCCTGGTCGCGACCGAGATGCACCGCGATCGACCCGATCATCACGCTGGGCGCGATGATGCCGACCACGAGCACCTGACGGATCGTGCCGACGATCATCTCCTCGGGCAGCGGCTCGCCATCGACGCGGGTGGCGAGCAGCGCGCTGGTCACATCCTCATCGACTGGCAGCGGGTTCGCCTTGCGGTCGGCGACGATGGAGCGCGCCATATCGTAGAGCAGCAGGCTCGATTCCTTCGTCGAGTCCATGTCGGCGGACTGGACCGCGATATTGTAGCGCTGGCCAACGCGGGTGAGTTCGGCGACCGCATCGGGGGTGAGGTTCATCCAATGGGCGAACACCGCGATCGGCATGTGCGCGGAATAGTCGGCAACGACATCACCCCCGCCCTTTGCCACCATGTCGCCAAGCAGATCCCGACAAATCCGCCGCACGACCGGCTCCAGCCTCGCGACCTTGCGCTCGGTCAGCAGGGGCGCGATCGCGCGGCGATAGGGGGTGTGCTCGGGTGGATCGAGGTGCAGCGGCGGACGGCGACCGGTAAAGGCGACCTTCGGCACGACATTCTGTTTCGAGGTGATGAAATTCTGCCAGTCGGTCGCGGCGGCCGACACGTCGTCATGCTTCATCAAGGCCCAAAAGCCGCCCCATGCGTCGCTATGCGCGACGGGGCACCGGGCACGAAGCTCGGCATACTCCCCATTCGCGCTGTCGAACGTTTCCGGCTTTAGCGGATCGAAGTCATGCGTCATAACAATCGAATTACGGGACGGTGCAAGCGCTTGCAAGAAACTTTTTCATTTTTTGCGTCCCACTGTGTAGGAATTGCGGAATGGCAGTGCGAAATCCGCGTTTGGACGATGTGGCGGCGATGGCGGGCGTGTCCGCGGCAACCGTATCCCGCTATCTCAACAGCCCCGAGGTGGTGGCCGCCGCGACCGGCGCGCGCATCCGCGAGGCGATCGAGAAGACCGGATACGTCCAGAACCTCGCCGCCACCGCGCTGGCGGGGAGCCGCAGCCGGATGATCGCGGCTTTGGTCCCCGACATCGCCCAGTCGATCTTCAACGACACGGTCGAGGCGATGATCGACGAGCTGGCGAGCGACGGGAACAGCGTGATGCTGGCGCTGACCGGCGCGGACAATCACCGGCTGACGCGCGAGATCAACATGGCGCTGGGGCGGCGCGTCGACGCGATCATCCTGACTGGCATCGTGTCCGACGAGGAGATGCGCCAGCGGTTGCGATCGGCGGGAATCACCGTGATCGAAACCTGGGGCCTGCCAGACGATCCGATCGACGTCGCCGTGGGCTTTTCCCACCGCGCGGCGGGTGAGGAAATGGCGCGATTCCTGCGCCAGCGCGGGTATCGGCGGCCCCATCTGGTCGTGCCGCGATCGACGCGGTCCGAGCGGCGCGCCGACGGCTTTGCGACCCGTTGGGTACATGATGGCGGGCCGGAGCCGACCCGGCTGGAGGTCAATGTACCGAGCCATTTCGGGCAGGGACGGCTCGCCTTTCGCGGCCTTGCCGACCTGACCGAGCAGCCGGATGTGGTGGTATGCGGATCGGACTGGATCGCACAGGGGCTGATCGTCGAGGCGCAGGCAGCGGGGATTCGCGTGCCGGATCAGCTCGCCGTCACCGGCTTCGGCAACCTCCGCCTGGCCGGCGACATGCGCCCGACGATCACGTCGATGGACGTGGATGGGGCAAGGATCGCGCGCGAAGTGATGCGCGTGCTGCGCGCGCGTGCGGCGGGTCAGGAGATCGAGCGACGCATCGATGTCGGCTTTCGTGTGATCGCGCGCGAGAGCGCATGAAAGGGCTTGCATCGACGTATTCCGAGGTTAGTTTTGTCGCATAACAACCTTGGGAGAGTGACGATGCGGGTCGGAATGTTCGCGCTTGGACTGGCGCTGATGGGTAGCACCGCACTGGCGCAGACCACCCCGCGACCCGATCCCGAAGCAGCACGTCGCTTTGCCGAGATGCGCGCGGCGGATGCCAAACGCGCCGATTCGACCGGCACCGGCCCCTATGCCGCGATCAAGGAAGCCGATCCCGGCATTCCCGATCACACCGTCTATCGCCCCGCCGATCTGTCGAAGCTGGGTGGCAAGAAGCTGGGCGTAGTGGTGTGGGGCAATGGCGGATGCGCCGCCGATGGGGCGAGCGCGCGGCATCACCTCGCGCAGATTGCGTCCTATGGCTATCTGGTGATCGCGCCGGGCAAGATTTACAGCGGCCCGGGTGCCCTGCCCCGTCCGGCTGCCGCGACTGGGCGGGGTCCCGATCCGGCGACCGGGCAGCTGCCCCCGCCCGCGACGAGCGCGCAGGATGTGCTCAAAGGACTCGACTGGGCGCTCGCCGAAAATGGCCGCGACGGAAGCCGCTATAAGGGGCTGATCGATCCGGCGCAGGTCGCGGTTGCCGGGCATAGTTGTGGCGGGTTGCAAGCGATCCAAGCGGGCGCGGACAAGCGCATAAAGACCGTGCTGGTCCATAACAGCGGCGTATTCAACGACGGCAAACAGTCGATCAGCGGGATGACGGTGGACAAGGCGCTGCTGAAATCGCTGCACACCCCGACGCTCTATGTGCTGGGCGGCAAGGGCGACGTGGCATGGCCCAACGGCATCGACGATTATGCCCGGATCGACCATATTCCGGTCGCTTTGCTCGACGCCGATGTAGGGCATGGCGGCACGTTCCGCGAGGATAATGGCGGCGATGTCGGGCGCTTTTCGGTCGCGTGGCTCAACTGGCAGCTGCGCGGCGATGCCGAGGCGGGGAAGCTGTTCGCGGGGGCCGATTGCGGGCTGTGCAAGGACCCCAAGTGGAAGATCGAGCGCAAGGGGATGTGAGAAGGCTTATAATCCTCCCCCGCGAGGGGGAGGTGGCAGCGTAGCTGACGGAGGGAGCGGAAGCACGTCGGCTAGAGGCTCTAGCGCACTGCCGTCCTCCCCCTCCGTCGCCTTCGGCGCCACCTCCCCCTGGCGGGGGAGGAT
>JBHYGP010000299.1:0-3461 GCA_051858935.1 Sphingomonas sp. | reverse complement strand
CACCGGCACCAGCAGCTCGGAATCTTCGGGCATCAGCCGCGCCATCAGCCGCGCGGCGGTGACGGCGAACCCGGTGCGCCCGCCATATTTGAGGCGCAGCGCGAGCGTCCGTGCCGCCGGGCCATAGGCGACCGCCGCGCGCACCCCGTCATGCACCGGCGCATCGGCCAGACATTCGCCGCACTGCGCAGCGTCGCCACGGTCATGCTCGAACGGCAGGTTGCAGCTTGCACACCACGGCGGCGCGATCAGGCGCATTCCGCTCCAGCAGGCGGCGCAGAAGCGGTGATCGGCGTCGACCACGTCGCCACATCCCGGGCAGCGCGGGGGCAGCGCCAGGCCGATCAGGTCGAGCAACGGTTGACGCAGCCCCATGCAGAGCTTGTCGCGCGCCGCGCGACGCGGCACAAGCCGCGCCGTGACCCCCGCTCCCACCCCGCCCGAGATTTTCGACCGCAATCGCCGCCGTCTGCGTCGCGATCGCGCCGCGCCGGGCTTTGCCGGGTTCGACTTCATCCGCGCCTGGATGCTCGACGGGATTGCCGAGCGGCTGGGCGCGGTGCGGCGCGAGTTTCGCGACGTGCTGGATTTCGGCAGTTTCGACGGCGCGTTCGTGCCACCGCCGGGCGCGCGCGTCACGCGGATCGACGCAGGCGCACGTTTCGCGGCGCTTTCGGGCGGGATGCAGGCCGACGAGGATCGGCCGCATTCGCCCGAGGGCGCCTATGACCTCGTCGTGTCGGCGGGCGTGCTCGACAGCGTCAACGACTTGCCCGGCGCGCTCGCGCTGATCCGCCGCTCGCTGCGCCCCGACGGGCTGTTCATGGGCGCGTTTCTGGGCGGATCGACGCTCTCAACGTTGCGCAGCGTGATGCTGCAGGCGGAGGGCGACCGACCGGCGGCGCGGGTGCATCCGCAGGTCGATGTGCGCGCCGCGGGCGACCTGCTGGTGCGCGCCGGATTCGCGCTACCGGTGGCGGATGTCGAGACGCTGGAGGTGCGCTATGCCAGCCTGTTCGATCTGGTCCGCGATTTGCGCGGAATGGGGGCGACCAGCCTGCTCCGCGCCCCCGCCCCGCTGACCCGCAGCGCGGTGGCGCGCGCCGCCGAGAGCTTTGCCGCGCGCGCCGATGCGGAAGGGCGGACCAGCGAGCGGTTCGATGCGATCTTCGTCACCGGCTGGGCCCCCGATCCCAGCCAGCCCAAGCCCGCACGGCGCGGGTCGGCGAGCGCATCGCTGGCAGATGCGTTGCGCCCGAAACCCTGACCTCTTGACGCAGCAATAGTCCGTGCCGATAATGGCGGCGCGGACCGGGCCCCTCTGGCGATCTAACTGATCGCGATGTCGGACCGCATCGGATGATCCGATGCAGGCTGGGCTTTTTGTGACCGTATCCACCCGCTGACGGCCATCCGATCGATTTCACATCGACAGGAGGCATTATGATGAGTGGCATGTTGTACCGTCTGAGCGTCGTCCACCGGAAGCTGGACGAAGAGATTCGCCGTGAAGCGCGGCGACGCAATCCCGACGGGTTTCGGCTGCTGCGGCTCAAGAAGCTGAAGCTGGCGGTCAAGGACCGTCTGGCCGGCCACTGGAAGCGCACGCTCGCGACCGGCAGCTAACCTAACCACCACCACCGGCGGCCCGGGCCCCTCTGATGCGCGCGATGCGCATGATGTCGGGCCGCCGTGATGGCGCGTGCAGCGCCTCACCCAACAGGGGCTGATACACCATGGAATTTCTGACGTTACTCTGGCTGGGCAAGCCGGTGTGGATGTGGCTTGCCTTTATGGGGCTGGTCGCCGTCCTGCTCGCGCTCGACCTTGGCGTCCTGCATCGCAAGGCGCGCGAGATCGGGGTCAAAGAAAGCCTGATGCTCTCCGCTTTCTATATCGTGCTGGGCCTGGCGTTTAGCGGCTTTGTCTGGTGGCAGCTCGGCGAGACCGCGGCGATCAATTACGTCACCGGCTTCGTCGTCGAGAAAAGCCTGGCGATGGACAATGTCTTCGTCATCGCGATGATCTTCACCTACTTCGCCATCCCCCGCGTCTATCAGCACCGGGTGCTGTTCTGGGGCATCCTTGGCGTCATCGTGCTGCGCGCGATCATGATCGCGCTGGGCGCGACGATCGTGTCCGAATTCGGATGGGTACTCTACCTCTTCGCGGCCTTCCTGATCTTCACGGGCATCAAGATGTGGCGGATGGTCGATACGCCCTATGACGTGGCGGGCTCTCCGCTGCTGCGCTGGCTGAAGCGGCACATGCGCGTGACCGATGGATTGCGCGGATCGGCGTTCTTCGTGCAGGAGGGCGATGCGAAGACGGGGACAATGGTGCGCCATGCGACGCCATTGTTCCTGGCGCTGGTGATGATCGAGTTCGCCGATCTGGTGTTCGCGGTCGATTCAGTGCCGGCGATCTTTGCGATCACCACCGACCCGTTCATCGTCTACACGTCGAACATCTTCGCGATCCTGGGCCTGCGCGCGCTGTATTTCGCGCTCTCGGCACTGGTCGAGCGGTTCCACTATCTGAAATATGCGCTCGCCGTGCTGCTGGTGTTCATCGGATCGAAGATTTTCGTCGCCGATGCGCTGGGGCTGGCCAAGGTTCCGCCGGTCGTGTCGTTGGGCATCACCGCGCTGATCCTGACGACCGGTGTGATCTACTCGCTGTGGCGCACGCGCAATGCGCCGACGCCGAGTCTGACCTAGAGCCTATTCGGGCTGGCTAGAGGCATCGTGATTGCCCTGGCGTGTTCGCTGGCAAGGAGCGGGTCGCGGCGCGTAGCGGCGCTACGCGCAAGATCTGCGACGCAGACCAGCGGGCGCGACAGGGCAACCCCGAAGGGGCGGGAGGATTTTGGCGCATGGCGTCTCCCTCGTCGGTCACGATGCGTCTGCATCGCTCCCTCCTCGCTCCTCGCCCTGCGCCAAAATCCGCTCCGTCCCGATGCCTCTAGCCAGCCCGAATAGGCTCTAGGGGATTTTCCGTAGCGGCCGACTGGGACCTTTACGTACAGACTGAAAAACGGGGGAGTGGCAGCGGTGTTGCCAACTTGTCGAGCCAGAGACGTCCCAAATGCCGTCCCGACCCCTTCCCCGCGGGCTTCGCGTCCTCCTCGTGGAGGACGATGAAAGTGCGCGCCGATCGCTTCAGCTTTTGCTCGAGTGGAACGGGTTCGGAGTGCGCGCGCACGCTTTGGCCGCATCTGCAATCGGTCTTGAAACGTTGCAAGACATGCATCTGCTCGTCACGGAGTATTTCCTTGAGGATGGCGACGGGATCGCACTCTTGGGCCGGTTGCGTCAAAGAGGCTGGCAACGGCGCGCGGTATTGGTCACCAGCGCGCCGGACGCGTCGTTGATTGCCCGCGCAAGAGCGGCAGGATTTCACGCCGTCCTGAGCAAGCCGCTTGGACGCCGCGAGTTGATTGACGCCCTCCTCAATTGAAC
>JBHYGP010000298.1:792-3489 GCA_051858935.1 Sphingomonas sp. | reverse complement strand
ACCACCGCGATCGACCTGGGCAACGGCGACATGATCGTCCTCAACGGCGTCACCAGTGCGACCCTGTCGGAAAGCGACTTCATCCTCGCGGCCCCGGCACAGGACAAGGCCCCGGTGATGGAGGAGCTCGACCGCGACCTGTTCGCCGACCTGATGCACGACTTCCACAATCCGCGCCTGTTCGTCGGACCCTCGCACGACGTTCTGCGCCCGTTTATCGAATTCATCTGACGAACCCGGCCGCCGGGACTTGCAACGTCCCGGCGGCAATCCCCCGTTCCTACAAGCCCCCATCCGGCATATCTCGACTGTCCCCCAACCACCCCGCCGGGACGCCGCCATGCCGCACCCCTCCCCCCACATCCGCACCTCCAGCGGCACCCGCTCACGCGCCTGTCACCCGCGCATGACACATGCGTTTTTTTGTCAGCTTTCCCTCCCAGAAGTGTCAGGCACCGTCCGCCTGCAACCGCGTGACTCTGCGCCAACGTTCTGCCATTGTTCCGCCATGGCCGATCCGGCGTTCCTCGACCTTCCGCCCCGTCCGCTGCGCTGGCTGTATCTCGACCTCAACAGCTATTTCGCGGCGGTCGAGCAGCAGTTGAACCCCGACCTGCGCGGGAAGCCGATCATCGTCGCGCCGGTCGCCAGCGACACCACCGTCGCCATCGCCGCATCGGTTCAGGCCAAGAAATATGGCATCCGCACCGGCACCCCCGTCTGGGAAGCAAAGCGCCTATGCCGCGACCTGATCGTCACACCCGGCCAGCACGAAAAATACGTCGAGTTCCACGAAGCGATCGTCGCCGAAATCTGGAAACACATTCCTGTCACCGCGGTCTGCTCGATCGACGAAGTGGCCTGCCGTCTGCTCGACAATGAGAATGACGCCGAAACCGCGATGGCGCTGGCGCGGCGGATCAAGGCGGGGATCATGGCCAATGTCGGCGAATGCCTCACCAGCTCGGTCGGCATCGCCCCCAACCGGCTGCTGGCAAAACTCGCCAGCGACATGGAAAAGCCCGATGGCCTGACATTGCTGACTCAGGAGATGCTGCCCGACCGCCTGTTCACCCTCAAGCTGCGCGACATTGCCGGGATCGGCGCCAAGATGGAAAAGCGGCTGGCGCAACAGGGCATCAACGATATCGGCCAGCTGTGCGAACGCCGGCCGCGCGACGCGGGATCGGCCTGGGGCGGGGTCAATGGCGACCGGCTCTGGTATCTGCTCCACGGCTTCGACCTGCCCGAAAAGCCGACCCAGAACCGCACCATCGGCCACAGCCACGTGCTCAGCCCCCGGAAGCGTGGGTTGGAACCCGTCCGCCTCACCGCCCGCCGCCTTGCGCTCAAAAGCGCCAGCCGCTTGCGGCGCAAGGACTATGTCAGCCGCCTGCTGGTGCTCCACGCCAAGTTCGAGGATGACAAGTCGACCTGGCGCACCTCGATCAAGCTGCCCGCGACGCAGGACAGTTTCACCGTGCTCGCCGCGCTCGACGCGATCTTCCCCCGGCTGGCGCAGGCGGGGCGCGCGCGACCCGGTGGCTTTGCCGTGCGGATGATCGGCGTGACACTGGCGGAGATCGCCCCGCTGGGTGCGGCACAGGAATCGCTGTTCGGCGCGCTCGACCCCAATGATCCGCTGGCGCGCGAAACGCGGACGCTGTCGCTCAGCAAGGCGATGGACCGAATCAACGAGAAATTCGGGCGGCACGCGGTGTCGGTCGGGCCGATGGACGGCAGCCGAAGCGACCGGGTGGGCACCAAAATCGCTTTTGGTAGAATCCCGGACTTGGACGAATTTCACGAATGAAACATGATATTGTAACGATGCGACGCAATATGCGTTGGGTCTATGTTATCCGTTATATCTTGACCCTCATTGCTGCGTGCGCAAAAGGACCTCTCGCTATGAACATGCGTCTCCTCCCCGCCGCTGCGGTCGCGCTGCTCGCGCTCTCCGCTTGTAACCCCGAACCCGAAGTGATCAGCGAACGCGCGCCGGATCCGATGGCATCACAGCTCGCCAATGCTGCGCCGGTCGAGCTTCCGCCGTCGATCAAGGCCAGCGTGTCGATGCGCTGCCAGCCGGGCAACGCGCTCGTCTTCGTCGAGTTCTTCAATCAGGACAAGCTGGTCACCGTCGCAACCGAGAAGGGCGGCACCAAGACCCGCCTGACCGCACCGGAGGCGGGCCAGCCGTTCGTGGCCGATGGCGGCTGGAAGCTGACCGGCACCCCGGCATCGGCAACCGTCGAAATCCCGGGCAAGGGCACGCTCAGCTGCAAGGCCTGAGCGCTCGAACCACCAGATTCACAAAAGAGCCGGTGAAAGCCGGCTCTTTTTTTTGGCCGATGTCACATCCGCCACCCCGGTCTCGTCATGTCAGTGCAACCCGACAAGGAGCATGACCATGACCGCCAAACTCGACCCCTTCGCCGCCGCCCCCGCCGTGATGAAACCCTGGTTCGCCGCCTCCACCGCGATCGAGGCCAGCCTGGAGCCGGCGCTGATCGAACTGGTCAAGATCCGCGCTTCGCAGATCAACCGCTGCGCCAACTGCATCAACATGCACACCATCGAAGCCCGCGCCAAGGGCGAGACCGAACAGCGCATCTACCTCCTCTACGCGTGGCAGGAGGCGCCCTGCTACACCCCGCGCGAACGCGCCGCGCTCGGCTGGACCGACGCCTTGAC
>JBHYGP010000298.1:0-782 GCA_051858935.1 Sphingomonas sp. | reverse complement strand
ATGAAGCGCTGGCCGCGGAGTTCAGCGAGGAGGAACAGGTGAAGCTGACGCTGATGATCAACATCATCACCGGCTGGAATCGCCTTGCGGTCGGCTTCGACCTGTGGATCGAACCTGCCGCAGCTCAGGCGGCGGCGTGACGCCGAGCGAACACCGGGACGCAGCGGACAGTTTCGATCCGCTGCGCCCCAAACTCGTCCGCGTCGCCTATCGCATGCTCGGATCGGTCGCCGATGCCGAGGATGCGGTGCAGGACGCGTTCCTTCGCTGGATGGGCACCGACCGGTCGGCAGTGCGCGAGCCCGAGGCGTTTCTGCGCCGCACTGTCACCCGGCTGTGCCTCGACCGGCTCAAATCCGCCCGCCATCAGCGCGAAACCTATATCGGCCCCTGGCTCCCCGACCCGGTGGTCGAAGAGGCACCCGACGAGGATGTCACCCTCCCGCTGATGCTCGCGCTCGAACGCCTCTCTCCGCTCGAGCGCGCCGCCTTTCTGCTCCACGACGTGTTCGGTGCGTCGTTTGATGAGGTCGCCGCGACGCTCGACCGCGACCCCGCCGCCTGCCGCCAGCTCGCCGCGCGCGCACGCGACCATGTCCGCGCCGCCCGCCCGCGCTTCAAGGTCGAGCAGCAACGCGGACTGGAGATCGCCAACGCCTTCTTCGCCGCAAGCCGCACCGGCGACCTGACCGCGCTCGGCGCGATGCTCGCCGACGATGTCAGCATCCATTCCGATGGCGGCGGCAAGCGCGCGGCGGCGATGCGGCTGGTGGTCGGCTTCC
>JBHYGP010000297.1:0-3509 GCA_051858935.1 Sphingomonas sp. | reverse complement strand
CAGCGCATCGCGCTCGATCGCGGCAAGTCCGGCCCGGCGGTGGCGGTGGTCGCGGCCGGGCTGTCGATGCGCGGCGCAGCGGCCTGTGCCGGGCGCAGCGGCAGCGCTTGCTCGATCGCCTCCGGCAGCGACGCGCCTTCGGGCCAGAGCAGGATGACGCGCATCGCCACCCATCCGACCGCGATTATCGCGACGAAGCGCAACGGACGGCCACGTCCGGTGGCTTCGACCGCGATCATGCGGCCTCCTCGCCGGGCTCGGGAAAGTGATGCGCGGTCTTGTCCCACCGCGCGGGGTCGCCGCGCAGCGTGGGCCAGTAGATGGCGAGTGCGCGTCGCGCGGCGAGCAAAGCGATCAGATTCGCGACCAGCACGCGCGGCACCGCGAGTGCGGCCTGACCCGCGCCATGCGCCGCGCCGGTGAACGCGATCCGCATCGCCACGCGCCAGCCGAGCAGCACGGCGTTGATCGCCAGCAGCCAAGCGACGGGCGCGTCGGGGGTCGGCATGGGGCTATCCGCCAGCCAATGCCCGACGAGCGCCGCGCCCCAGGCGACCAGCGCCAGATAGGCGATGGCGAGCACCGGGATCGCCAATGTCGCGCGTCGGTCGCGCATCCGCATCCAGTGTTCGCCGATCGATCCGCCGCGCTGCCAACCGACGCGGTCCCATCCGGCGAGCGCGATTCCGGTCAGCCAGCGCGCCTTTTGCCGCACCGCCGCTGGCAGATCGGCGGGGAAATAGGCGCGCACCGCGATCAGCCCGCCCGCCGCGTCGCGCGCGCGGACGAAGCGGGTGCGGCCGCCCAGCGCGGCGACCGCGAGGCCCAGCTCATAATCCTCGGTCAGGCTCGCCGCGTCGAACGGCTGACCGCCGCGGCTGTCGGCGATCCGGCCCAGCATTTCGCGCCGGATTGCGCAGCCGACCCCGGCGAACGGAAGTGCCGCGCCGAGCATTTCGCGCACGACCAGATTCTTGCCATGACTCTCGGCAAATTCGTCGAGATAATGGCCGGCGACCAGCGGCGATCGCGGATCGGCGAGCGGTTCGACCGGCAGCTGCACCGCGTCATGGTCGCGCAGCCATGCGGCGAACAAGGGCAGTTCGAGCGGGTGGACCAGATCCTCGGCATCATGCAGCACCACCGCCGCGAACCGGTCCCCCGCTGCCTCGTCGCGCAGCAGCGCGCGCCACAGGGCGTTGAGGCAATCCGCCTTGGTCGACGGCCCGCGCGCAGGTCCCACGACCAGCTTCACGCGGTGATCGGTCAGCGCGACATCCGCCACCCGCACGATCGTCTTCAGGTCATTGGGGTAGGTGCCGACATAGATGCGATAATTGCCCTCGCCATAGCGCGCGAGGGTGGCCCGCAGCATCGGGCCGATCACCTCGGCCTCGTCCCATGCCGGAACGAACAGCGCGATCGGCAGCGATACCGGTTCGAGCGGCCGCGGCGGCACGCGGCGGATGAGGTTGCGCAGCCGCGCGACTCCATAAGCGAGGTCGACCAGCAGATCGTCGAGACCGCCGATCAGGAAGCCGATCGCCGCGAACAGCATCGCCTCGCGCGCGACCGCGTCGATTGCGACCAGCATGGCTTCGCTCGCCCCCAACCCGACTCCCCCAATTCGGACAAGGTCTTGTCTGATTCGGATCGGCCGGGATCAAGGACTTTGTGCGTTTACCGGAAACCGAAAAGGCCGCCGCCCGGGTGGGCAGCGGCCTTTCGTCAAGCAACGATCGGGACAGGCTTAGCCGTCGTAATCGGCGCCCAGGTTCTGGTTACGCGGCGGCGCGGCGGCGGTGAGACGCAGTGCCTCGGCCGATGCGGCGAGGCTGCCGACATCATCGGGTGCTTCCTCGTCGTCGATCTGCACGCGCTGCAGGCTGCCGACCAGCGATTCCTCGAGATGGTCGGGACGCACAGTCTCTTCCGCAATCTCGCGCAGCGCGACGACCGGGTTCTTGTCGCGGTCGCGATCGATGGTCAGCTCCGCGCCGCCGGAAATCTGGCGCGCGCGCTGGGCCGCCAGCAGCACGAGATCGAAACGGTTGGAGACCTTGTCGACGCAATCCTCGACAGTGACGCGCGCCATGGAACGCTTCCTTTGGGCAGAGATACAGGAAAGGGGGCCAACTAGGCCAAGCGCGGCGACGAGTCAAGGAAATCGCCAGATGCAGACGGCGCGGGGCTGGCGCGGCACGCCGAAAGTGTGCAAATCGCGATGCAATGGAGCTGGCCCCCGATCCACCGCACGCCGTTGCGCCCGGTCTGCCGCCCGAACCACCGCCTCAGCCGGTTTTCGCGATCGAGGGCAGCCGTCTGCAGTTGCTGGACACCGGACCCCGCCGGATCGACGCGCTGATCGGCCTGATCGAACAGGCGCGCAGCTCGCTGCGGCTGCTCTATTACATCTACACCGACGATGCGGTGGGTGAGCGGGTGCGCGACGCGTTGATCGCGGCGGTCGCGCGCGGGGTGGCGGTAACGCTGATCGTCGATGGCCTCGGTAGCGATCCGGCCTATGACGGGGACTTCTTTGCGCCGCTGCGCGATGCGGGCGGGCGGGTGTGTTTCTTCGAGCCGCGGTTGGGGCGGCGCTATTTACTGCGCAACCATCAGAAGATCGCGCTGGCCGATGGCGAGACCGACGCCGCGCGGATCATCATCGGCGGGTTCAACATCCAGGACGATTATTTCGGCGCGCCGGGCAGCGATGGGTGGCGCGATCTGGGCCTGCTGGTCGAGGGGCCGGCGGCGGCGCGGCTGACCGGCTATTTCGACGCGCTGTGGCGCTGGGCGAAGCGGCCGCGTGCGCCGCTGCGGGCGCTGCGCCGCGCGCTTAAGCAATGGAGCGAGCCGGAGGGGCAGCTGCGCTGGCTGCTCGGCGGGCCGACGCGGCGGCTGTCGCCCTGGGCGCGGGCGGTGCGCCGCGACCTGAAAGGCGCGCGCAGGATCGACATTCTTGCCGCCTATTTCTTCCCCAGCCCGGCGATGCTGTTGCGTCTGGGCCGCGCGGCGCGACGGGGCGGAAAGGTGCGCGTGGTGGTGCCATCGATCACCGACAATCACCTGACGCTTCACGCCGCGCGCTTCACCTATCGCGGGCTGTTGCGGCGTGGCGTGCGGGTGTTCGAATATCTGCCGACCAAGCTGCACACCAAATTGTTCGTGATCGACGACAAGGTGCAGATCGGGTCGGCCAATTTCGACATGCGCAGCCTGTTCCTGAACCTGGAAGTGATGCTGCGGATCGACGACCCAGGGTTCGCAGCGCATGTCCGCGCCTATGTCGATGCCGAGGTCGCGCGGTCGCTGGAAGTGACGCGGGAACTGCACCGCGCGCGCACCGGACTCTGGACGCGGATGATGCAGGCCGCGATCTATTTCGTGGTCGGCGTGCTCGATTATCGCGTGACGCGGTCGCTCAACATTACGCGCGAGGATTGAGGCTGAACAATCCTCCCCCGCAAGGGGGAGGTGGCGCCGAAGGCGACGGAGGGGGAGGA
>JBHYGP010000296.1:2745-3511 GCA_051858935.1 Sphingomonas sp. | reverse complement strand
TGACGGCTGCGTCGGTGTCCAGCAGGGCGCCGCTGCGGATGGCGAGGGTGAAGATGCTCCCGTCTTCTTTCGAGCCGCCAACGCTCCGGCCTTCGCCGGAGCACAGCTTTTGGGCGGCGGCGGCACAGGCTGTGCGCAATTTGATGAGATCGGTTTCGTGGGTCGGCAGGAGGCTCTCGCCTTGCCCCGGCAGGTCGGGGAGTGCGCCCGCAATGCCGCGTTCGGCGAGCGCGCGCAGGATCGTGACCGCAAAGGCGCGGGTGCGGTTGGCTTCCTCGAACAAGGGGAGCGCGACGACCACGATCGGGCCAGTGTCGGGGCCGAAGCGGAGCATCGCTTCGCGGCCCTCGGACCAATCATAGGTGCTCGCGCGGATCAGGTCAGCGCCTTGGACGCGGCGAACTGGACCAGCGCGCCGAAGGTTTCGAGCATGTCGCCATCCACCTCATCATCGTCGATGATGATGCCGAGGCGATCCTCGATCTCGGTGAGCACGCCGGCGACCGCCATCGAATCGAGTTCGGGGAGCGCGCCGAACAAAGGCGTCGCTGCGTCGAAGGTTGCGGCGCGGGCGGCGTCGATGCCCAGCACGTCGCGCAACACGCCGCGCACGGTTTCTTCGACTTCGTTATATCCGTCAGGCTGCACGGCCCCAAATCCCCGGTTGTTTTGCGCCCGTTACCGGCTCGGCACGGGGATGCCAAGTAGCGGGAGAATAGACACTGTATCGTTAACCGATGCGCGATATGCAGGCGCGATGGTTGAA
>JBHYGP010000296.1:0-2735 GCA_051858935.1 Sphingomonas sp. | reverse complement strand
ATCCGATCGATGCGCTGACCACGCGCGGCGCGCCCGATGCCGTGGCGCTGGAGGATCGTGCGGGGACGTTGAGCTATGCCGAGCTGGAGGACGCGGTCGCGGCGCTGGCTTTGTGGTTGCGCGGGCAGGGGCTGGCGCCGGGGGATCGCGTTGCGACCTGGCTGCCCAAGACGCGCCATGCCTGCCTGATGCCGCTGGCGGCGGCGCGTGGGGGATTCGTGCAAGTGCCGGTCAATCCGGTGCTCAAGCGCGCGCAGGTGGCGCACATCCTGGCGGATAGCGGGGCGCGGCTGTTGCTGACGCAGGGTGCGCGTGCGGGGACGCTGGAGGCGGGCGATGTCCCCGACGGGTGCCGCGTCGTGTTCGACGCCGATGCGCCGCTGGCAGGCGCGGGGCTGGATTATTCGCAGCGTGATCCGAATGCATTGGCGGCGATTCTCTATACCTCGGGTTCGACCGGGCGGCCCAAGGGGGTGATGCTGAGCCATGCCAATTTGTGGCTCGGTGCAATCAGCGTCGCGCATTATCTGAAGGTCACGCCCGACGACCGCGTGCTCGGCGTGCTGCCGCTGAGTTTTGACTATGGGCAGAACCAGTTGCTGTCGACCTGGGCCGCTGGGGGGCGGGTGATTCCGCTGGATTATCTGACCGCGCGCGACGTCATCAAGGCGGTGGACCGGCATGACGCCACGACGATTGCGGGCGTGCCGCCGCTGTGGACGCAACTGCTGGAGGCGGAGTGGCCGGAGGCGGTCGCGGCGAAGCTGAAGCGGCTGACCAATTCGGGCGGGGCGCTGACGATCGGCATGGTGCGGGGCTTGCGGGCGCGGTTTCCGGGGGCTGCACTGTATCCGATGTATGGGCTGACGGAGGCGTTTCGGTCGACCTACCTCGATCCGGCGCTGGTCGACGCGCACCCGGAATCGATGGGGCGGGCGATCCCGTTCGCCGAGATCATGGTGGTGCGGCCCGATGGCACGCGCGCCGCGCCGGGCGAGGCGGGGGAGCTGGTCCATGCCGGGCCGCTGGTCGCGCAAGGCTATTGGCAGGATGCGGAGCGGACGGCGTTGCGGTTCAAGCCTGCGCCGGCTGAATCCAGCTATGGCGGGATGGCGGTGTTTTCGGGGGACACGGTGGTCGAAGGGGCGGACGGGCTGCTGCGCTTTGTCGGGCGCGATGACGAGATGATCAAGTCGTCGGGTAACCGGATCAGCCCGACCGAGGTCGAGGAAGCGGTGCTGGCCGGTGGCGAGGCGCGCGAGGCGGTGGCGCTGGGCGTCCCCGATCCGCGGCTGGGGCAGGCGGTGGTGGTGATCGCGGTGGCGCGGGGCGAGGCCGAGGCGGCGGAGGCGGCGCTAAGGGAGCGGTTGCGGCGCGAACTGCCCGCGTTCATGCAGCCCACGCGCTATGTCTGGCGCGAGGATTTGCCGCGTAATGCGAACGGGAAGCTCGACCGGTCGGGCCTGAAGGCGGAGATGACGGCATGAAGCCGATGGGGCCGATTCCCCCCTATTTTGCGGGGCAAAGCGGGGACTTGCGGATCGCGGGGCGGTCGGCGAGTGAATGGGTGGCGCAGGCGGGGACGCCGGTGTTCGTCTATGACACGGGCATCGTGCGCGAGCGGGTGGGGCAGTTGCGGGCAGCGTTGCCGGGCGCGGTCGAGATTCATTTTGCGATCAAGGCCAACCCTTTACCGGAGTTTCTGAAAGCAGTTTCTCCGTTGGTCGGTGGACTGGACGTGGCGTCGGGGGGCGAGCTGGTCAAGGCGTTGGCGGTCAAGGATGCGGCGCATGTGAGCTTTGCCGGGCCGGGGAAGCGCGATGTCGAGCTGGAGGCGGCGATTGTCGCGGGCGCGACGCTGAACCTGGAGTCCGAGGGTGAGGCGGATCGGGCGCTGGCGATTGGCGAGCGGCTGGGGGTGACCCCGAAGCTGGCGGTGCGGGTCAATCCGTCGTTCGAACTCAAGGGTTCGGGCATGAAGATGGGCGGGCGGCCCTCGCCGTTCGGGATTGATGCGGCGCGGGTGCCGGCGCTGGTGAAGCGGTTGATCGCGGCGGGAGCGGATTGGCGCGGATTCCATATTTTTGCCGGATCGCAGGCGCTGGACAGCGACGCGATCTGCGAGACGCAGGCGGCGACCGTCGGGCTGGCGCGCGAGCTGGCTGAGGCCGCAGGCGCGCGGGCGCCGTTGGTCAATTTGGGCGGCGGATTTGGTATCCCCTATTTCTCGAGCGACACGCCGGTAGATATCGGGCTGGTCGGTGAGCGTCTGGCCGATGTGCTTGAGCCAGATCAGGCCTATGCGATCGAGCTGGGGCGGTGGATTGCGGGTGAATGCGGCGTGTATCTGACGCGGATCGTCGACAAGAAGGTCAGCGGAGACGAGACCTTCCTGATCTGTGATGGCGGGCTGAACCACCAGCTTGCCGCGTCGGGGAATTTCGGGACGGTGGTGCGGCGCAACTATCCGATTGCGATTGCCGGGAAGATGGGCGCGGAGACGAGCGAGACGGTGTCGGTGGTCGGGCCGCTTTGTACCCCGCTCGACCGGCTGGGCGACAAGGTGGAGCTGCCTGAAGCTGACGTGGGAGAGGTCGTCGCGGTTTTCCTCGCCGGGGCCTATGGCGCGAGCGCGAGTCCTTCAGGCTTTCTGGGTCACGGCCCGGCGGCAGAGATCGTCGCCTAACCCGCGAACAGGAAGCGGTTCGGGCGGTGGTCGCCAAAGCCCCGCCACC
>JBHYGP010000295.1:0-3526 GCA_051858935.1 Sphingomonas sp. | reverse complement strand
CGTTGACCGGCGTGATGCTGGGCGCCTTCTATGCCCTGGGCGCAGTTCATGTCCGACGGCTTGGCATGGACCTGTCCGAGACGGCGCTGTTCATGAGCGTCGTGATCCTGGGTGGTATCGCGCTGCAATGGCCGCTCGGCAGGCTGTCCGACCGGTTCGATCGCCGCCGGGTGATCGTGGTCGCATTCGGGGGCGCGCTTGCTGCCAGCATTGCCCTCGCGCTGATCGATGAGCCGGGACCGCTGCTGCTGACCTTCGGCGCATTGTTCGGCGGGCTGAGCTTCGCGCTCTATCCGCTGTGCGTCGCGCATACGAATGATCATCTTGCGCCGGAGGAGCGCGTCGCCGCCAGCGGCGGGCTGGTGCTGCTCTACTCGATCGGTGCCGTGATGGGTCCGCTCGCCGGTGCCGTGGCGATGACCGTGTTCGGGCCATCGGGCCTGTTTGCGGTGATCGGTGCCTGCGCCGGTATCGCGCTGGCGTTCGGGGCGTGGCGACAGCTCCGCGGGCTGCCGGTGCCGGCCGAATTGCAGCAAAGCTATCAGATTCTCCCGCGCACGACGCCGATGGCCGCCGCGCTCGACCCCCTTGCATCAGACCCCGCCGATTTCAGGAAAACGCCATGATCACCGATCTAAACGAGACGCCGAACGTCGGCGCCGACCTGCCATTGGGCGATACCGATGCGGTGCCCAAAAGCGTGCTGCGCAAGGCGATCGCCGCCTCCGCGATGGGCAATGCGACCGAATGGTTCGACTATGGCATTTATGCCTATGGCGTGACCTATATCTCGGCGGCGCTGTTCCCCGGCGAGACCGAACAGGCGACGCTGTTCGCGCTGGCAACCTTTGCCATCTCGTTCCTTGTCAGGCCGCTCGGTGGACTATTCTGGGGGCCGCTGGGCGATCGCTACGGTCGCAAGTCCGTGCTCGCGATGACGATCCTGCTGATGTCGGGCGCGACCGTCTGTGTCGGGCTGATCCCCTCCTATCAATCGATCGGCTTCTGGGCGCCGTTGCTGCTGGTCCTGCTCCGCATGATCCAGGGTTTCTCGACCGGGGGCGAATATGGCGGTGCGGCGACGTTCATGGCCGAATATGCACCGGACGATAGGCGCGGCTTCTGCGGCAGCTTCCTCGAATTCGGCACGCTTGCGGGCTTCTCGCTCGGCGCGCTGCTGATGCTCGGCTTCTCGCTGATGCTTGGCGAGGCAGCGATGCATGATTGGGGGTGGCGGATCCCGTTCCTGATCGCCGGGCCGATGGGGCTTGTCGGCATGTATCTGCGCTCGCGCATGGAAGATACGCCGGTCTTTCGCGAGATCGAAGCGCACGACCAGCGCGAGCCCGCCGCATCGGTCGAGATCCGGCATTTGCTGACGCGCTACTGGCGTCCATTGCTTGAGATGAGCGGACTGGTCGTGGCGCTCAATGTCGTCAATTATACGCTGCTCAGTTATATGCCGACCTATCTTCAGCGCCGCATCAGCCTCACGGCTGACCAAGCGCTGATCGTACCCATCATCGGCATGCTGTTCATGATGGTGCTGGTGCCATTTGCCGGCGCCCTGTCCGATCGCGTGGGGCGCAAGCCGCTCTGGTGGTTCTCGCTGGCCGGGCTCTTTGTAGCGGTTGTTCCGCTCTATATGCTGATGTCCACCGGGATGGTTGGCGCAATTGTCGGGTTCGCGTTGCTCGGTCTGCTTTATGTGCCGCAGTTGGCCACGATCTCGGCGACTTTTCCTGCGATGTTCCCCACCCATGTCCGCTTCGCCGGTTTCGCGATCGCCTACAATGTATCGACATCGCTGTTCGGCGGGACGGCGCCTGCGTTCAATAGCTGGCTGATCGGCGTCACGGGCGACGAGCTGGTGCCGGCCTATGTGATGATGGCCGCGTGCGCGGTCGGGGCGGTCGCGCTTCGGTTCACCCCCGAGACGGCAGGGCTTTCGCTGCGCGGCGTGCGTTTGCCCAAGTCGAGCCAGCCTCGAAACGCACACTGAGGCGTAACCCGCGACCGATTTCGCAACATCTCTCTATTGGCGCGTGACCAGTTCCAACGGGAGAGACGATCGGGTCCATCCTGCGGCTTCCCGACGCTTGCAGGTGCCGGCATGCGCGCCGTCGATAAAGTGCAGGGCGACCCCGTCATCCATTGTGAAGACCGGCCCGGTGGCGCGGGGGTCATCGAGAAATGCGGCGAGCGCGGCGGGGCGGCCCGGGTGGGAATCATGGTGGATGCCGATCGTACCGCGCAGAAGTCCCAGTCCGGCAATCGGGTCGATGCGGGTGCGCACCGAATCCGTCAGCCCCCATTCGAACATCATGTTCGTCCCGGCGCTCGCCCCCGCGATCACGACGCCGCGATCATAGGCACTACGGATCGCCACGTCGGCGCCCCACTCGCGCAGCAGGACCATCAGGTTCCGGGTCGACCCGCCATCGACATAGATGATGTCGGTGTCCGCGAAATAGGCGTCTGGATCGTCGGTGGTCGGGGTGAACAGGTTCAGCGTCCTGGGGGTAAACCCCACCCGCTGCGCAAGCTGGTAGAACGCAAGGATGCGCTCGGGATGATCGCCCTTGGCCGCGCCGACATAGCAGATGGTCGGATTGGCCTTCGGCGACAACGCAACCAGCGCGCGGGCGAGCATCGGCTCTTCCCATTCGGGGACGAAGAGTGAAGGCGAATCGCTGATGCAAAAGGCCTGACGAACCGGCGGCGTGGCGGGCATTGGATCAACCTGTCGAATCAAACGGATGAGCGTCGCGTCGGCCCGTCAGGGCGCAACCATCTGCATGAGCTGAGCACTGATGATCGCCCCATAGGTGCCCAGCGCATAGCCCAGCACGGCGAGCAGAACGCCGACCGGCGCCAGCGCGGGGTGGAAGGCGGCGGCGACCACGGGCGCGGATGCCGCCCCGCCGATATTCGCCTTGCTGCCCACCGCGACGAAGAAGAACGGCGCACGGATGATCTTGGCGACGATCAGCAGCAGGACGACATGGATCGCGATCCAGATCAGGCCGACCAGGAACAGCATCGGGGCATCGAGCAGCTTGAACACGTCCATCCGCGTCCCGATGATCGCGACGAGCAGGAAGATCATCACCGACCCGAATTTCGACGCCCCCGCCCCTTCCAGCCGCCGCGCCGGCGTGAAGCTGAGCAGCAGGCCAAAGCTGGTCGCGATGACCACGACCCAGAAGAACTTGCTCGCCAGCACGCCGCCCGCCCAGCCGGGGATCGCCCCGATCGCCGGGGACAGGATATCGGCGCCCAGATGGGACAGTCCGACGCCGCCAAAGGTCGCGGCGAGGAGAACCATCAATCGTGGCAGCGTCGGCACGCTCTCTACCGACAGGCTGAAATCCGCCATCCGCTGCTGAAGGCTGTGGATCGCGCTGGCATCGGCGTTCAGCCAGCGGTCGATCCGATCGGCCATGCCCGCGCCATAGAGCAGCGCCGCCATCCAGATGTTCGCGACGACGATGTCGACCGCAACCATCGCCGAGTAGAGATCGGG
>JBHYGP010000294.1:0-3535 GCA_051858935.1 Sphingomonas sp. | reverse complement strand
CACCAGCTATACCGAAGGAGTGATGAGGGCGTGGAAGGGCCGCGACTGGAGTTGGAGCATGGAGGGGCTGTCGCTCCACAGCTACACCGTGGTGAAGTGGCCGCCGGCCTATGACTCGGTTAATTTCGCCGAGAAGGAATATGCCGAGCTGATCCAGTCCACTCTGCTGATGGACAAGCGGCTGCGCACCCATTCGGCGATCATGGACAAGTACGATCCCGAGAAGAAGGTGCCGCTGATCGTCGACGAATGGGGCGTGTGGCTGGCCAAGCTGCCCGGATCGCCTGAGGGCTTCCTGCAGCAGCAGAACTCGCTGCGCGACGGCATCATCGCCGCGCTCAACTTCAACATCTTCGCGCGCCATGCCGACCGTGTTCAGGGCGCCAACATCGCGCAGATGGTCAACGTGCTTCAGGCACTGATCCTGACCGACGGGCCGAAGATGGTGCTGACCCCGACCTATCACATTCACAAGATGTACCGGCCGTTCCAAGACGCGACGCTGGTGCCGGTGACGTTCGACGCGGGCCAGTATCGGGAAGGCGCAGTGACGCTGCCGCGCGTCGATGCGGTCGCGGTGCGCGCGGCGGACGGAAAGTTGTGGCTGTCGCTGGTCAATCTCGACCCGGCCAAGCCCGCCGAGATCCGGCTGGCGATCCCGGGCGTGAAGGCGAAGTCCGCTGCCGGCACAGTGCTGACCGCGGCGAAGGTCAACAGCATCAACAGCTTCGAAGCCCCCGATGCGGTGAAGCCACAGCCGATCGCCGGTCGGGTCGCGGGCGGCGCGGTGACCGTGCGCCTGGCAGCCAAGTCGGTGACGATGCTGGAGATCGTGGAATGAGGCCGCGTCCGTCGCTCCCGAAAGTGAGGGGCGGGTGCGGTTGAACCTGACGAAGCTACGGGCAACGCGCGCGATTCTGTCAGCTTTGGGCGGGGTTCGTGCTGCGCGGTGGAAGTTGAAGAGGGCGTCCGGGTTCGGCATCGGACATTGCAGATATGCCGGATCCGGGCTTGTAGGAAAGCGCTATTGTTTGGTCATCCGTTTGTAGCGGGAACGCCGAGAGCTGGGGATGAGCCGGCATCAGAACCTTCGAGCCAACTCCGCGACTGCCGCGTCCAAATGGTAAAAGCGATCTTCCTCAGAGACCCGTTCTGCCGCGGAGTGCAGGAACACAATTGTCCGCTCTTCCAAGAGGAGTTGGGCAACCTCGCGGCGCGTATCTTCCCTCACTTCTTTCCAGAAGAAACCTCGGACTTCTCGATGCTCGCGAAGGTTCTTTGACTCAGAGATGATGAAGCGTGCCATATTGAGTGCAGCGTTGGCTGAGGTTGACGAGCGCCAGCGCTCGAACGGGGGCGCCACCGGCTCGCCCAAGTTCGCGATGCCACAGAACCACTCGGCAGCTTCTGAGGGCCATTCGTCTGGATGTCTCGCAATCATCGCGTCGAAGGCCGCATGGAAGAGTCGCAAAACTGCCGATTGTTGATCGGCTGGCCAAGCCCGCCATGTCGCCATTTCCAGCTTACTGGCCGTAATGGGCGGTTCCGTTCCAAGCCAAACGGGCCCGGTGACGGCAAGCTCGACGATGCGCGGCATAAAGTGCCTGTAATCGCGGTCATTACCAACCGTCGTGATTGCCCAACCTGAATAAGGTCCGATTTGCTCGCCGCCTAACTCGCGCAAAGGTGCAGACGTAAGCGTTCGCAGGATCTCGTCCCCATTTCGCATGGGCGACGTTTCGAGCGTGCGCGGACAGGGCATACCCGCAAACACCGAATAGCTATGTTCGATGGCGTCACGAAGATTAGCTTCTGCCTCAGACATGCGTCGAACCTAGTAGTAGGATGAAGAGCTGCAACGGATTCGTCTGCGGACGGTCTCCTTTCGAGCGGCGAGCCCGCGCCGATCAATCCTCGAACGGGTCCGTCACGCAATGCCGCCCGCGCAAGAAAGCGTCGGCGACAAGGCGGAACGGCGCGGTGTCGAGGTCGCTCGCGCCCGCAGCGATCAGCCGGGCGAACTGCGCATAGAGCGCGGGATATTCGCGATCCTCGCCGGGGCGGGTGCCGTCGGGCAGGGTCAGCTCGGCACCGCCGCGGGCGAGGCGCAGCGTGCCGGCGTCGGTCTCGATCTCGATATCCCAGCTTTGCGGCCCGGTCTGGCGGAAGTCGAAATCGGCGTCGATCGGCGCGCCGCTGCCGGTTTCCAGCGTTAGCCGCGCGGCGATCGGGGCGTGGCGGTTGCTCGGCACCTCCAGTTCGGCGTCGCGTAGCAGCAGCGTGCCGGGCAAAATCTCCGTCACGATCGACAGCGCGTTGATCCCCGGATCGAATACGCCAAGCCCGCCCGGCTGCCAGATCCAGTCCTGGCCGGGGTGCCAGACGCGCACATCCTCACGCCAGGTGATCGTCCCGCGCAGGACGGTGCGCTCCGCCAGCCACGCGCGCGCCTCCGCCACACCGGCGGCGCAGCGCGAATGCCAGGCGGCGAACACCGTGACCTTCGCCTCGTCCGCCAGCGCCGCGAGCGCTGCCGCCTCGGTCAGGCTGGCGGCGGGCGGCTTTTCGAGCAGGACATGGAGGCCGTGGCGCAGCGCGGTGGCGGCGACGCGGTGGCGCACCTGTGGCGGGGTGCACACCGCGACCGCATCGACCGCGATCCCGCTCGCCAGCAATGCCTCGATACCGTCGAAACCCGGCACGCCGCCCAGCGTCGCGCCGTCGGCGCTCGCCGTCGCCACCAGCGTAAAGTCCGGGTCGGCGGCGATGGCGGGGAGGTGCTGGTCGTGCGCGATCTTGCCCAGCCCGATCAGCGCGATGCGGATCGTCACAGCGCGCGTACCGTCACCGCCTCAGGCTCCGCGCGCGCCAACGGGTTGCGCAGCGGGAGCGTGAACGGTGCTGCCTCGATCTCGAATACGTCACCGGGCTGGGTCTGCACGCAATCGCTGAACGACAGTGTCGCGGTGCCGAAGAAGTG
The DNA here is from genome assembly GCA_051858935.1 of Sphingomonas sp. Classification (GTDB taxonomy): domain Bacteria; phylum Pseudomonadota; class Alphaproteobacteria; order Sphingomonadales; family Sphingomonadaceae; genus Sphingomonas. The sequence continues at coordinate 555 of JBHYGP010000294.1, read as the reverse complement.
GACATGCACATCGCCGGGACGCCGGAACGCCGCATATTTGAAGTGATGATGCTCGAGATTGGCGATGCTGTGCGACATATTGGCATCCCCCGACAGGAACGGCTTTTCCCACAGCACCGCGCCATCGCGCACGATCCGGCTGGACCCGCGTACATCGGCGGGCAGGTCGCCGACCAGCAGCTCCGGCCCCAGCGCGGCGGGTCGCAGCTTGGAATGCGCGAGCCACAGATAATTGTGCCGCTCGGTCACATGGTCGCTGAATTCATTGGCGAGGCAGAAGCCGATGCGGTGCGGCGTTCCGTCAGAGCCGATCAGGTAGATGCCGGCCAGTTCCGGCTCCTCGCCGCCATCCTGCGCAAAGGCCGGCATGGTCAGCGGCGCACCGGTGCCGACGAGGTGCGCGCCATCGCCCTTGTAGAACCATTCCGGCTGCTGCCCGACCGTGCCGGGGGCGGGCTTGCCGCCCTCCAGCCCCTCAAGGAACATGCGCATCGAGTCGGTGAGCTTCTCGCCCGCAGCCGCGGCGCGGTGCATCTTGTCGCGCCCCTCCGCCGA
>JBHYGP010000293.1:0-3540 GCA_051858935.1 Sphingomonas sp. | reverse complement strand
GCCAGCGCGGCGCATGCGCGGGAGGTGGGCGCGCCGCAGATGGTGAAGCTGCCGGCGACGATCGGGGGCAAGCGGCGCACGCTGCACATTCATGACGTGCCGCTGCCGACCGGCGGGGTCGCGGGATTTGCGGTCGATGTCGAGGAGCTGGAACAGGCGCGCAGCGGGATCAAGCGCGCGAGCGAGGCGCAACGGTCGATGTTCGACCGCTTGTCGGCGGGCGTGGCGCAGTTCGGGCCGGATCGCGCGCTGGTGTTCTGCAACCAGCCGTTCCGGCGCATCTTTGAGATGAAGAACGAATGGCTCGCCGACCGGCCCGAATTCGACCGCGTCCTGGAGCGGATGCGCGAGGCGAACCGGCTGCCGGTGGTGCGCGATTTCCCGGGGTGGAAGAATGAGCGGCGCGAATGGTTCGTTGCGGCGGAGAGCGCGCATGAGGAGAATTGGACGCTGCCCGGCGGCACGCATCTGCGCGTCGTTGCCCAGCCGCTTCCCGAGGGTGGGTTGCTCACGATTTTCGAGGATCTGACCGAGCAGGTTCAGCTGGCGAGCGCGCGCGATACGCTGTTGCGGGTGCGGACGGCGACGTTCGACAATCTGTTCGAGGGGCTGGGCGTGTTCTCGGCCGACGGGCGGCTGCAGCTGTGGAACAACCGGTTCAAGTCGGCGTGGGGGTTCGAGGAAACGTTTGTCACCAGCCATCCGCGCGTCGATGCGCTGGCCAAGGAAGTCGCGAACAAGCTGTCCAAGCCGGGACGGGCGTCGCTGATCGGCGATCTGGTGCGGGCGGCGACGGTCGAGCGGCAGCAGCGCGGCGGGTCGATCGAGTTTGCCGACGGACGGCATTTCGAAGTCGCGGCAGTGCCGTTGCCCGATGGGAATGCGCTGTTCACGATGCTCGACATTTCCGACCGCCGCCGGATCGAAAATGCGCTGCGTGAACGCAACGACGCGCTGGAAGCGGCCGACCGGATCAAGACCGCGTTCGTGGCGAGCATGAGTTACGAGCTGCGCACCCCGCTGACCTCGATCAAGGGCTTCGCCGAGATGCTGTACAATGGCTATGCGGGCGACCTGCCACAGACCGCGGTCGATTATTCGGGGGCGATCATCGAGTCGGTCGGTCGGCTCGGCGATCTGGTCGACGATGTGCTCGACCTGACCCGCGACGGCGGGGTGCTGGCGCGCGAGGCGGTCGATCTGGAGCTGGTCGCGGGCGCGGCGGTGGAGAATGTCCAGCCGTCGATCAAGACCAAGAAGATCGAGCTGGCGGTCGAGATTCAGGGCAGCGCGGGGAGCGTGCAGGGCGACCCGCGCCGCATCCGCCAGATTGTCGAGAACCTGTTGCGCCATGCGGTGAGCGGGACCGGCGAGGGCGGACGGGTGCTGCTGCATATCGACGGATCGGACACGCGGGCGCGGATCGTGGTGTCGGATGACGGCCCCGGTATGGCGGAGGCGGTGGCCGCCAAGGCATTCGACCGCTTCGCGCAGGCCGGGATCAGCCGCAATGGCGAGCGGGCGCTGCAGCTGGGCCTGCCGCTGGCGAAGCAGTTTGTCGAGGCGCATCGCGGGACGATCGAACTCGTGTCGGAACCGGGGCAGGGGACGATGGTGATCGCGGAACTGCCCCGCGCATGATCGCGCTGGCGGATGCGGCGGCAACCGAGGCGTTCGGGCGCGCGCTCGCCGCAAAAGTGCGGCCGGGGGACGTCGTGGCGCTGTCGGGGCAGCTGGGCGCGGGTAAGACCAGTATCGCGCGCGGGCTGTTGGCGGCTTTGGGGCTGGAGGGCGAGGCACCGTCGCCGAGCTTTGCGATCGTCCAGCCCTATGCCCCGCCCGAAACCGCGTTTCCGGTGCTGCATGTCGACCTGTACCGGATCGACGATCCCGATGAGGCGGAGGAGCTGGGGCTGGACGATGCGCGCGGCGATTCGCTGTTGTTGGTCGAGTGGCCGGAGCGTTTGCCCGACAGCTTCTGGGCGGACGCCTTGTGGCTGACACTGACGATCGAAGCCGACGGGTCGCGCGCCTTGACAGCGCGGGTGCCGGCGGCATGGAAGGACCGATGGCCCCTATGAGCGACGGCGTGATTTCGCCCCCCGACATGAACCCGCCGGAGCGGGCACCGCATTTTCTGGCCGAGATCGGCTGGGGAGATGGCGAAATCTTGCCGCTGGCGGGAGACGCGTCGTTCCGCCGTTATTTCCGGGTGCAGGCGCCGGGGCGCAGCGCGATCCTGATGGATGCGCCGCCGCCGCATGAAGACCCGCGTCCGTTTATTTCGATTGCGCGCTGGCTGACCGATCGTGGCTTTGCCGCGCCGCAGATTTATGGCGAGGACCTTGAGGTCGGGCTGGTGCTGATTGAGGATTTCGGCGACGCGCGGCTGCGCGAGACTGCGGACGCCGCGCCCGAGAGCGAGTTGCGGCTGTATGAGGCGGCGATCGATGTGCTGATCCGGCTGCGCGGGCATGAGGCGGCGGACATCGACCCCTATGATGCCGCGACGTGCCAGCGTGAGGCGGCGTTGCTGACCGACTGGTATTGCCCGGCGATCGGGGTCGAGGCCGACGTCGACGGTTATCGCGCGGCGTGGGACGCGGTGCTGGCCCCGGCGCTGGAGGGGCAGCGGGTGACGGTGCTGCGCGACTATCATGCTGAAAATCTGATGCTGATCGAGGGGAGCGAGACGCTGGGCCTGCTCGATTTCCAGGACGCGCTGGCGGGGCATCCGGCCTATGACCTCGTCTCGCTGCTGCAGGATGCGCGGCGCGATGTGCATCCCGATCTGGAGGCGGCGATGCTCGACCGCTATCGCCGGATTACCGGCGCGGACGAGGCGTTTGTCGATGCCTATCATGTGCTCGGCGCGCAGCGGAATGCGAAGATCATCGGCATCTTCACCCGGCTGTGGCAGCGTGATGGCAAGCCGCGTTATCCGGGGCTGTGTCCGCGCGTGTGGGGCTATCTGGAGCGCGACCTTCAGCACCCGGCGCTGGCTCCCGTAAAGGCGTGGTTCGACGCGAATATCCCGGCGCATCTGCGCGGCGATCCGATGGTGGTGGCAGAAGCGTGAGCACGAAGAAAACGCTGGCGATCCGGCCCGTCCCGGTCGGAGCCGTGCCGCGCACCGCGATGGTGATGGCGGCGGGGCTGGGCAAGCGCATGCGCCCGCTGACCGCCACCCGGCCCAAGCCGCTGGTCGAGGTCGCGGGCAAGCCGCTGATTGATCATGTGTTCGACCGGCTGCGCAGCGCCGGCGTCGAACGCGCGGTGGTCAATGTCCATTACCTCGCCGATGCGCTCGAGGCGCATGTCACGCACCGGGTGAAGGATATCGAGGTGCTGGTGTCCGACGAGCGCAAGCAGCTGATGGAGACCGGCGGCGGCTTGGTGCAGGCGCGCGACATGCTGGGCGATGACCCGTTTGTCTGCGTCAACAGCGACAATCTGTGGGTTGATGGCCCGATCGACGCGATCCGTCAGCTGGCAGCGGCGTGGGACGATGACCGGATGGACGCGCTGCTGCTGCTCGTC
>JBHYGP010000292.1:0-3542 GCA_051858935.1 Sphingomonas sp. | reverse complement strand
GTTCGAAGGCAGCATCATTTCCGCCGTGTCGATCTGTCTGATCCCGCTGATCCTGTGGTTCACCAAATATGGCACGATCTTCCCACCCGACTGGCGGGTAAAGACGTTCGGCTATGCCCTGATCTTCGCCTGTCTGCTGATGCCGGTGGGGACACAGGCGCGCACCGGCCTGGTCTGCGCGGGCCTGCTCGCCGTGCTGATGCTGCGCGACGTCAAGCGGCGCATTCTCTACGTCGCGGGCGCAGGCTTCCTTGCGGTCGCGTCGATCCCGTTCCTTCCTGCCAGCTTTACCGAGCGGATGGGGACGATCTCGACCTATCAGGCCGACGCCAGCGCCTCGACCCGGATCGAGGTGTGGAAATGGACCTGGGACTATGTGAAGACCCACCCGATGGGCGGCGGGTTCGAAGCCTATCGCCAGAACGAAATCAAATACGACAAGATCGAGATCGTCGGCGAAGGTGCCAGCCGCACCGTCGTCCGCACGCCCGAAATCGACAAGTCGCGCGCGTATCACTCGGCCTTTTTCGAAATGCTGGGCGAACAGGGTTGGCCCGGCTTCATCCTGTGGCTGATGATCCATCTCGGCGGCATTTTGCGGATGGAGGTGCTGCGCCGCCGCTATCGCGATGTGCCGCCCGACAAAGCGTGGATCGCCCCGCTCGCCACCGCGCTTCAGCATGGGCACATCATCTATCTGTTCGGATCGCTGTTCGTCGGCATCGCGCTCAACCCGTTCGTCTACATGCTGGTCGGCGCACAGATCGGGCTCGACACCTATCTCGCGCGCAAGCGGGCGGAGGAAGGGATTCGCCCGATGGGCAAGCCGCGCGTTTCCCCCGCGCCCGTAGCGGCATGATCGGTTAGGAAGCGGTCATGGCCAGCCTGTTTCTTGTCCGCACCGATGACCTACGCTTCGCCGAGACCGCGCTGGGCGAGGCGCGCGCGGTGCTGTTGGAACAAGGCTTCCCCGCGCCTGTCGAAACGTCGCTCCCCGGCTGGACCCTGCTCCACGCCGCCCACATCATCGCCGGGCCGCCGTCGCTGCTTCAGCGCGGCGACGATCTCGTCGCGGTCGCCGGAACCCTGGTCGCGGACGGCAAGATGGGCGACCCCGCGCTCGCCGCCTTGCTCGACATGGACCCGCTCGCCCTCGATTGGGACCGGCTCGGCGGCCAGTTCGTCGCGCTCGTCCGCCGCAATGGCCGCACCTTCCTGTTCGGCGACTATTTCTCCGCCTTCCAGCTGTTCCACGATCGCGACGAACGCGTCTTCGCCACCACCGTCCTCGCCGCCGCCCGCGCCCTCCCCCGGCTCAGCTTCGATGCGCAGGGCGTGTACGAACTCGTCTTCAACGTGATGCCGGTCGGCGACGACACGGTGTTCGAACAGCTCAAGACGCTTTCGCCGCTTTCGGTGGTCGAGCTGACCGCGACCGGCACCGTCCGCCACAGCATCGCCAAGCCGCTCCCCGCCGCGCCCAGCGCCGAGCCCCTGCCCGACCGCATTGCCCGCCATCGCGACCGGCTGCTCGCCATCGTCGGTGCGCATGTCGATGCGCTCGGCGGCAATGTCCGCGCGCCGCTGTCGGGCGGCCTCGACTCGCGTCTCGTCCTTGCCGCGCTGCGCAATCGCGGCTGCGCACCGCACGTCTATGTCTATGGTGTGCCCAATGACGAGGACGTCGTGATCGCCCAGCAGATCGGCGCCGAACTCGGCTTCCCGATCGAATGGCTGGACAAAGAGGACGGAATCGTTCCGCCCGATGCCTTTGCCGAACTGGTCGACCGCAACTACCGCCAATATGACGGCCTCCCGACCTTCGGGAACCTGTTCGACAACGGCACCAACGGCGCGGCCCAGCTCGCCCGCCACGCCGATGGCGCGCTCGCCGTCTCGGGCGGTTGCGGCGAGATCTACCGCAACTTCTTCTACCTCCCCGACCGCCGCTTCACCGCGCACGACATCGCCCAGACCTTCTTCGCGCGCTTCACCCCGGCCGACGCCACCGACCGCTTCGACCCGCGCGGCTTTATCGACACGATCGCGGGCAAGATCGCCGCATCACTCGCCCCGCCCGACGCGACCGGCAAACTCGCGCGCAACCGCGTCGAGCAGATCTACCCGCGCATCCGCTGCCGCGCGCTGTTCGGGCGCGAGATCAGCCTCGAGGCCCGGTTCAGCCCCTATCTCATGCCCTTTCTCGACCATCGCGTGGTGGCCGAAGCGATGACGCTGCCAATGCCGCTCAAATATGCCGGGCGGTTCGAGGCGGAGCTGCTCAACGCCATCGACCCGATCCTCGCCGCCCAGCCCTCGGCCTATGGCCATGACTTCACCGGCCCGCCCAATGCCGCGCATCGCCGCACCGAATGGCTCACCCGCATCCGCCCGGTATGGGTCCGCCGCCACAGCTACGCACTGCGCCGCCGCCTCGGCCCGATGGGCGACGAACATGGCGGGGCGATGAGCCCGGATTACATGGCGCGCGTCATCGACCTCGACTTCCCGGCGATGCGCGCCTTCTTCAATCCGCAAGCGATCACCGACAGCGCCGTATGGCGCCGCGTCGCCAACCTCGAATATCTCGCCGCCCGGCTGGGATCGCGCGTGCTGGGTTAGCCCATCTGCTCCTGCGAAGGCAAGAGCCCAAGGCCGCACGCGATTCCGTCGATCACTCTGGGCTCCTGCCTTCGCAGGGGCACAGAAACTCACCCCTCAGCCGCCACCGCCATCAGCGCATCATCCTTCGCATTCGCCCGCTGCGCCGCTTCCCGCGCCTGCACCCGCGCGACAAACGCCATGAAGGCATCGCGCTTGGGGATCGTCCCGAACTGCGTACCCCAGGTCAGATGCGCGCCGACATAAAGGTCCGCCGCCGTGAAATGGTCCGCCGCCAGCCAGCCATCGCCCGCCGCCTTCACCGCCGCTTCGAGCGTGTCGATCGTGCGGTCGTAATCACCGAAGCCCAGCATCCCCTGTTTCTGCGGATCGTCGCCGACATCCCAGCCCATCGACCGGCTCGTCACCGCCTGTTCCAGCGGCCCGGCGGCAAAGAACAGCCAGCGATAATAGGCTCCCCGTGCGCCAATCGGCGGCGCCAGCCCGGCATCGGGAAACGCATCGGCCAGATACGCACAGATCGCCGCGCACTCGGTCACCACCACGCCATCATGGTCGATCGCCGGCACCTTACCCATCGGGTTGACGGCCAGAAACTCCGGCGAGCGCGGGCCATAGTCGATCACCACCGTCTCATGCTCGGCGCCGACTTCCTCGAGCATCCAGCGCGCGATCCGTCCGCGCGACATGGGGTTGGTATAGAGCGTGATCGCCATCGTATTCCCTCCGAGTCGAGTGAGAACGAAATAAGAACGAATTACCTGCGGTCGTCAAGCGACAACTAATCCTCCCCCGCCAGGGGGAGGTGGCACGCGCAGCGTGACGGAGGGGGAGGAAGGGTAGCCGCTCAAACGGAGAGGACACCGCCGTCCTCCCCCTCCGTCGCCTTCGGCGCCACCTCCCCCTGGCGGGGGAGGATC
>JBHYGP010000291.1:0-3543 GCA_051858935.1 Sphingomonas sp. | reverse complement strand
CTTGGGCTGTTCAGTGCAACGATTTTGGCGGCTATCTTTGCCGTCGTGATGATGCCGATCGTGATCGGTGTTCGAGCGCTCGCGGCGCGATTGTCGACATCGTTCGCTGTCGCTCTTTGCGTGGCGGTTGCCTTCGGTGTCGGCACGCCGGTCGGCATGGCACTTACGTATTTGAATGAAGGCTACCCTCCGGCGTTCGCTTGGCCGGGCATTGTTATCGCGATGCTGCTGGCCAGCTTCGCCCTTGCTGCATGGCTTGAACGCAAAGGGACCCTTGCTTGATGCGAGTCCTGATTGAAGCATTGCACATTGCCGCGGGGATCGCGGTCGCGTTGCTGATCGGGGCGCTGGCGAGCTGGGCCTATCCGCTCGCGCAGGGGGATGTGTGGCTGGTCACAATCACCGCGATCCTGTGCATCATCGTGATGGGCGTGGGGCCGATGCGCCGAGCGATGTGGCTGCAGCGCAACCCGCAGGGCGGGGAGGGCGGTAACGATGCCTGATCGGGAGCCCCCCGCGATCGAACCCGCGATCCGTGTCAGCACCATGCCCGCCGACGCCAATGCCTATGGCGATATCTTCGGCGGCTGGCTGGTGGGACAGATGGACCTTGCCGCCGGCCTGATCGCCGCGCGCCGCGCCAAGGGCCGCGCGGTCACGGTGGCGATGGACTCGATGCAGTTTCACGCGCCGGTTGCGGTCGGTGACGAAGTGTCGGTCTATGCGCAGATCGTGAAGATCGGGCGGTCGTCGATGCTGATCGAGGTCGAAGCCTGGCGCCGCTGCCGCCATGGCGAGGAGCGCGAGCTGGTAACGCAGGCGAACTTCACCTTTGTCGCGGTCGGCGAGGACCGCAAACCGCGACCGGTGGATGGCTAAGATGCTTCTTCGCCGCCTTCTTCTTCCGGCCCTTATCTGCGTTCCCGCTGTGCAGTGGACTGCGACACTCGCTTTTCGATCTGATTATTTCGATCTGGAATTGCCGGGGGTCGGCGATCTGGCTGTTGGCATGCTGCTCAATGCGATTGGCATTGTAATCGCCTGTTGGCCCGCAGAACGCCTGAGTTCGCAATACAATCTGCGCCCGGCTGTCAGTTTTTTTACGATGATCGTCGCCGGGGCTACCGGCGGATTTGCGATGGGCGCTGTGGTTGCAGGACTTGCCTGGCAGGGCGGCTTGCTCGGGATTGCGCCCGGAGCGGTGGTCGCTTTCGTCTGGGCGCTTTTCAATCTCGATCTTTTAGCTCGTAAGAAGGACATTCCCCTTGGCTGAATCCTATGACGTGATCGTGCTCGGCTCCGGACCCGGCGGCTATGTCGCCGCGATCCGCGCGAGCCAGCTCGGTCTCAAGACCGCAATCGTCGAGCGCGAGCTGCTCGGCGGCATTTGCCTCAACTGGGGGTGCATTCCGACCAAGGCGCTGCTGCGCTCGGCCGAAATCTTCCACTTCATGCAGCATGCCAAGGATTATGGCCTGGCCGCCGAGAAGATCAGCGCGGACCTGGATGCGGTGGTCAAGCGCTCGCGCGGTGTGGCCAAGCAGCTCAATCAGGGCGTCACGCACCTGATGAAGAAGAACAAGATCGCGGTGCACATGGGCACCGGCAAGCTGACGGGTAAGGGCAAGCTCAGCGTCACCGGCGCGGACGGCAAGGTGACCGAACTGGCCGCGAAGAACATCATTCTCGCCACCGGCGCGCGCGCGCGCGACCTGCCGAACCTGCCCGCCGATGGCGAGCGCGTGTGGACCTATCGCCATGCGATGACGCCGAAGGAGATGCCGGGCAAGCTGCTGGTCGTCGGATCGGGCGCGATCGGGATCGAGTTTGCGAGCTTCTACAACGACATGGGCAGCGACGTGACGGTGGTCGAGATGCTCGACCGCATCGTGCCGGTCGAGGACAAGGACATCTCCGCGCATCTGGAGAAGGCGCTCAAGAAGCAGGGCATGACGATCATGACCAGTGCCAAGATCGATTCGATCAGCGCCGACAAGAACGGCGTGAAGGCGACGATCACCGGCAAGGACGGCAAGGCGGTTGCGGGCGAATATAGCCATGTCATCGTCGCGATCGGCATCGTGCCGAACACGGCGGATATCGGCCTGAAAGAACTGGGCGTCGATGTCGACGATCGCGGCTTCCTCAAGACCGATCCGGCGTGCAAGACCAACATCGACGGCCTCTACGCGATCGGCGACATCACCGCGCCGCCGTGGCTGGCGCACAAGGCGAGCCATGAGGGCGTGATCGCGGCCGAGGCGATTGCCGGCAAGCACCCGCACGCGATGGACCCGCGCAACATCCCCGGCTGCACCTATTGCCATCCGCAGATCGCCAGCGTCGGCCTGACCGAGGCGAAGGCGAAGGAAGCGGGCTATGAGGTCAAGGTCGGCAACTTCCCCTTTATCGGCAATGGCAAGGCGATTGCGCTGGGCGAGCCGGACGGGTTCGTGAAGACGGTGTTCGACGCCAAGACCGGCGAGCTGCTCGGCGCACACATGATCGGCGCGGAAGTGACCGAGATGATCCAGGGCTATACCATCGGCAAGACGCTGGAGACGACCGAGGCCGAACTGATGGAAACGGTGTTCCCGCACCCGACGATCAGCGAGTCGATGCATGAGAGCGTGCTGGCCGCCTATGGGCGGGTGATCCATATCTGATGCCGGTTAGCGGGTGCTGAGCGTCCAGGCGTTTCGCACCTGCGCACGGAACACGGGGGCGTAACGGCGAAGCTCGTCGGACGCCGCCGCGTCGAATCCGGGATGCGCGGCAACCCGGTCGCGAATGCCATCGCCTGCAGAGCGCAGCAGCATGCGTGCCTCGGGCGAGGCAGGCTGATCGCGCACCAGCGCTTCGGCGAGGCTCCAGTTGGCGAGAATACGGTCGGGATGCGCGCCGCCCGGCCACACGCCGGAAAGCCGCCACGCACGTCGAAACAGCGTGATCGCCTCGGCCCGCCTGCCCTGGCTCATCAGGTTGCCGGCGAGATTTGCTGCGCTCGTCGCGATCAGCGGATGGCTTTCCCCTATTGCCGCTTCCCGCAGCGCCAGCGCGCGGCGGAAGAGCGCTTCGGCCTCGCCCGACTTGCCCTGACCGTGCAACACCACCGCGAGGTTGCCGATCGTGGCGGCGAGTGCGGGATGGGTGGGGCGGAAGGTCTTTTCCTGCATTTCCAGTGCAGCGCGCAGCACCGGTTCGGCCTCGGCCAACCGATTCTGGGCCTGAAGATTCGCCCCGAGATTGGCGAGCGCCAGCGCGCGATCGGGGTGGCCGGGCGGCAGGGCGGCTTCGCGCAGGGCAACCACGCGGCGATAGAATGGCTCTGCTTCGGCAATGCGGTGCTGGTCGCTCAACACGGCGGCCAGTCCTTCATAGGCCGATGCGATATCGCGATGCGCCGGAGGAAGCGCGCGTTCGCGGATGTCGAGTGCGCGCCGGTAAAGCGGCTCCGCTTCGCCAAACCGGCCAAGTGCTCGCAATGTCGCGGCGAGATTTGCCGCCCCGGTGGCGATGGCGGGGTGGCCGGCGGGCGAGGCC
>JBHYGP010000290.1:0-11058 GCA_051858935.1 Sphingomonas sp. | reverse complement strand
GACGCAGGAGCTGCGCCTGACCTCGGCGCCCAGCGAGCCGTTCGAATATATGGTCGGGCTCTACTACAGTGATGGCGGCACCGATCGCACCTTCGTGCGCCTTGCACCGAACGTCCCCCCATTGCGCCAGAACTGGGCCTCGACCGGCAACAGCCGCAGCTATGCCGGCTTTGTCCAGCTTGGCTTCGATCTATCGCCTTCGACCAAACTGTCCGGCGGCGCACGCATCAACCATGAAAAGATCGACGTGCGCTTCCAGGATAACCGCACCGCTACGCCGACCGTGTTCAGCGGAAAGGATTCGGAGACCGCCTTCACCTGGAAGGCCGCGCTTCAACACGATGTCTCGGACAATCTCATGGCCTTCGCCTCGATCGCGACCGGCTATAAAGGCCAGGCCTATGACGTCGCGTCCGGCTTCGACCAGCGCCGCGCGGACAATCCGATCCGCTCGGAATCGAGCATGAACTATGAAATCGGCATCAAGGGTCGTGCATTCGATCGGCGCGCGCAGTTCCAGCTTGTGGCATTCTGGACCGACTATGACGACTTCCAGGCACAGGGCATCAACAATGAAGTGGTGCCGCAGCAGTTCGAGCTGACCAATGTCGGCAAGCTGCGCTCGCGCGGCGTCGAGTTCGAGGCATCGGTCAATCCCACCGAGGGGCTGACCCTGTTCGGATCGGCCGCCTATATCGACGCACGCGTCCGCGAATTCCCCAATGCCCAATGCTATTATGGGCAGACGGTCGCCGAGGGGTGTGTGCTCGATACCACAAGCGGACAGTTCCGGCAGGATCTGGCGGGGAAGAAGCTGGCCAACTCGCCCGACTTCAAGTTCAACTTCGGGTTCAAATACGAAGCACCGCTCACGGACAGCCTCGAACTGGTCACCGACGGCAACTATGTCTGGCAGAGCTCGGTCGGGTCGCTGAACCAGAATCCGCGCTCGGTGATCGACGCCTATGGCATCGCCAACGCTTCGATCGGGCTTCAGGGCAAGGAGGGCGATTGGCGCGTCAGCTTCTTCGTCAACAACCTGTTCGATCAGGATTATGTGACCTCGCTGATCGACAATACGACCACGCGCGACGCGCCCTACATCATCTACCAGCAGGTCCCGCGCAACTATAAGCGCTATGTCGGCGTCCGCGCCCGCATCGGCTTCTGACGACTTTGACGGGCCGGGTCGTGCGACCTGGCCCGTCTAGTCGCTACGATCAGGCGACCCATAGTTCTTTCGCGGAGGCATTTGCGGTGACGATGACTGGACGAAGCCGGACCCTGTTATCGGCTTCGGCCGCATTGGCACTTCTGCCCTCCGGCCTTGCCGCCGCCACGCCGCGCGATCTGCCGCGTGCGGAAACGGCGGAGGCGTCGCCGCGGACCCGCATTGTGCTGGCCAAAGGGTGGCAGTTCAACTTCGTTGGCGAAGCCGGCCCCGACGCGCACAATCCCAAGCCGGAAAACTGGCAGCCGGTATCGGTCCCGCACACATGGAACCGCGTCGGCTATTATCTCTCCGACCCGCAAACCCATGTGAACAGCGCGCAGAGCGTCAACAAGGCGCAGGGGGTGGGCTGGTACCATCTGTCCTTTACCCCCGCTGCGGATGGCGCGGGCAAGCGCGCCTTCCTCGAATTCGACGCGGCAAGCCGCACTGCCGAAGTGTGGCTCAACGGCGTCCGGCTGGGCGGGCACCGCAACCCGTTCGGGCGTTTCCGCCTCGACGCGACCGACGCGATTCGCTTCGGCCAGCCCAATTCGCTCTATGTAAAGGTCGACAACACCCAGCCGCGCTTCGGCAACAGCACGGCGGACGTGCTCCCGATGACCGGCGACTTCTTCGTGCGCGGCGGCCTCTATCGTCCGGTCAGCCTGGTGCTGGCCAACCCGGTGCATATCGACCTGCTCGATTCCGGTGGGCCAGGCGTCTACGCCGCGACTCGCAGCACCGACGCAACGCGCGCGACGATCGATCTGATTGCGCGGCTCCGAAATGACAGCGGCACGGCGCGCGATGTGACCGTGGACGTCATGCTGCTCGACGCCACCGGCAAGGCCGTCGCCAGCTGGCGTCACGCCGGGCAGGTGACGCCGGGTGCGCCAACCGAAATCAAGGGCGCCTTGACGGTCACCAATCCCCGGCTGTGGAACGGCACCGCCGACCCCTATCTCCACACGCTACGAACCGAAGTGCGCGGTGCGGGCGGGGTCTTGCTCGACGCGCTCGACCAGCGCTTCGGCATCCGCACGATGCGGCTCGATCCGAACGAGGGCTTCATCCTCAACGGCAAGCGCGTGCCGCTGGTCGGCGTCGGCATTCATCAGGACAGCGAGGCGTCGGACTGGGCGATCACGCAGCGGGATGTCGCCGAGACGGTCGACATCCTGCGCGACATGGGCGCGAACACGATCCGCCTTGCCCATTATCAGCATGGCCAGCCGATCCACGACCTCGCCGACCGCTACGGCCTGGTGCTGTGGGACGAAATCGGACTGGTCACCTCGTGGACCAACGCCAGGGATCAGGTCGACACCCCCGAAGGCATCCGCCGGAACGCGCGGGTGCAGCTTGAGGACATGATCAAGCAGAATTACAACCACACCTCGGTCGGGATGTGGGGCATCGCGAACGAGGTCGACTTTGGCCCCGGCCGCCCCGATTTCCTCGGTCGCCCGCCGGAAGTGCTGGCCGATCCGCTGCCGCTGCTCAAGGACCTATACGGACAGGCAAAGGCGATTGACCCGCTGCGCCCGGTCGTGCTCGCGCAGTGCTGTGAGGAGCGCGGCCTGCGCGACGTGCCGCCGGTCGCCGACACGGTCGATGCGGTCGGCGCGAACCGCTATTATGGCTGGTATTATGGCAAGCCGCACGAGCTTGGCGCGCATCTCGACGCGCTGCGCGCCAAACGCCCGAACCAGCCGGTGTCGATCAGCGAAATCGGTGCCGGCGGCGCGCCCAACATGCACTCCGACAATCCGCTCGGCGGCCCGATCGAATCCGCCGGCCGCACCCAGCCCGAAGCCTTTTTCTCATGGTATCATGAGGAAAGCTGGAAGGTGCTGAAGGACCGCCGCGACCTGTGGGGGATCTGGCTGTGGAACGGGTTCGACTTCGGATCGACCGTGCGGCGCGAGGGCGATGCCCTGGACATCAATACCAAAGGCGTCGTTACCTACGACCGCAAAATCAGGAAGGACGCTTTCTACTTCTACCGCGCCAACTGGTCCGACAAGCCGACAGTACATGTCACCGGCCGCCGCTATGTCGACCGCGCCTATCCGGTGACCGATGTGCGGGTCTACAGCAACGCCACCGGGACCAGCCTGCACGTCAATGGCCGCGCCTTGCCGCAACTGACCGATTGCCCGGACCGCATCTGCGTCTGGCGCGACGTGCGGCTGAAGCCCGGCACCAACCGGATCGAGGCGCGCGGCGCGTTCGTATCGGGGCCAGTCACCGACCGGATCGAATGGACCTTGGCCAGCGCCGAAGCGCGCAGCTTCCGCATCGACAGCGGCGCTATTGTCGCTGCCCGCGCGGACAAGCGCTTTGGTTCGGACAATTTCTTCGTCGGCGGCGCGGCAGGCACGGCGGACACGCCCGGCGGACGCGGCCGCCAGCCGGTGCTGGTCCCGATCGCGAACACCGATCGCCGCGATGTCGTCGCCACCTTCCGCAGCGGCAGTGACTTCACCTACCGCATTCCCGCCGCCAATGGTCGCTATCGCGTGACGCTGTCCTTTCTTGAACCCAAGGAAGCGAAGGGCGCGCGCGTGTTCGATGTGACGGCCAACGGCGTCGCGGTGCTGGAGGGATATGACATCCATGCCCGCGCTGGAGCTCCATTGACCGAAACGCGCGAAACCTTCCCGGTCACGGTGACCGGCGAGGTGCTCGACTTGCACTTCACCGCGCGTCAGGGAGAGGCAATCGTATCGGCTATCGAGATCGAGCCGCTGAACGACTGATCACTCCTCCAGCGACGCACGCACCACGCATCGAAAGCCGAGATGCGTGGTTGACGAGTCAACAGCCTGCGGCTGGCGCGCCGCAGGCCGATACCGCTGACAATAGTTGGGCGCACACAGATGCGATCCGCCCTTGATGACCTTGCGGGGGATGGCCGAGTGGGGAGCAGCGGGGTCGAGGCTGCCCGCCGCCGTGCCGCCACGCGGATTGCGCGGGGTGCAGCAACTAGCATCTGCACCCTTTGGCGAAGCCTCGACCACGCCATACCAATCACAGGTCCACTCCCACATATTGCCGATCATGTCGAACAGGCCATGGCCATTCGCG
Source organism: Sphingomonas sp. (assembly GCA_051858935.1). Classification (GTDB taxonomy): domain Bacteria; phylum Pseudomonadota; class Alphaproteobacteria; order Sphingomonadales; family Sphingomonadaceae; genus Sphingomonas. Next base: position 6,755 of record JBHYGP010000290.1, on the reverse strand, counting down.
GGGAAACTGCGCACCGGGGAGGTCCGCGCCGATCCGTCGAGCAGATCGTTCACATGGGGGAAGTCACCCTGCCAGAAATTCGCAAGCATTGCTCCGCCGGGCGCGAGCTCATCACCCCAGGCATAATGGCACGTTGCGCCAGTGGATGGCTAACGCCCTATACCTGCGGCGACTCGGCTCCACCCCGGTGCGACCGGTTGGAAAATCGTAGGACTTCTCTCTTGCCGGTGAAACCGCGCAGCGCCCTGGTATGGCGTCGCAGCCATATCCTGACGCAGCCCGGTCACCGCGCGATCTTGTTCAACAGCTGGGTTCGCATGTCGGCCCCGTCGACTTCGCGCTCAACGAAGGCAAACAGGTTCGTGTCGGGACCGGTGCGCTCCCACAGCAGACCCACGGCGCGCTTCTCGTTCGAGTCCGCGACCAGGTGCGCGCCCTTGTATTCGGCGACGAGCACGCGCCCGTCCTTCAGCTTGGCGACGAAGTCGGGATAGAAGCGACCACCGGCGAGGGGCAGCCAGAATGCATCGCGATGCTGCGCGACGTTGCGCACCCAGTATTCGACCTCCGGCAAGCTATCGAGCGCTTTGGCGCAGTTGAACTCCTCGCCCTCGCCGTCGGGGCCGGCACCGTCGAACGCCGGCACTTGGTCCCACCCTGTGAAGTGATTCTTGAAGCGATAGCGCGTGCCACGATACTTCCGCACGTCCGCGAACATTCCCTCGCGGAACGTGAACCCCTGATCGAACGACAGCTCCGGCCGTGCGCCCTGCGAAAACAGTGACTGCTGATACACCCCCTCACGCACCTGTGCGCGGATTGCCGCCATCTTGTCCTTCAGCTTGCGCGCGAGGACATATTTGCACTGCATCAATGAGGACAACGGGATGTCGCGCGGCCCGGTCAGGTAGGCCACGGCATCGGTGAGCCAGCGGACGAGTTCGCCCTGGCCTACGAAACGGTCGCGAAGCTGGCGGTCGAGAAAGAGGACGAGACCCTGATCGGTCCAGCCCTCGACCGCAATGTCGAGCATCAGCTGTTCGGTCTGATCGCTGTGCTGCACGAACAACGATTGACCATCGACGTCGATCTCGAACGTGTTCGCCGTCTCCTGGATCGAGAACTCGCTCGCTTCGAGCCGGGCCGGATGGTCGACGATCGACCAGTCGATATGCTCCATCAGGATGTCGGTATCGGCAAAAGCCAGCTCGCCCTGGATCCACGCCATCAGCGCCGGGACCGTGAAGCGTTCCCCACGCTCGGCCGGCGACGCCATGTGCGCGTGCTCCGCCTCATAGGCGGCGACCTGGCTGCGCACGCGCGTTGCATGTTCGGCGGGCAGCGCGGCGACCAGCGCGTCGGTCTCAGTCGGCGTCAAGAATCCTGTGATGCGCACCTCTGCCCCGGCATCGCCAGCTTCGACACACACCTTGCCGGGCGCAGCGGCGGTGACTGCACCAAGCGCCTCGACTGCGACCGGCAACGACACGGTCAGCGACGGTCGCGGGCGCGACTGGCGACCGAACAGGCCGCTATCGAGCTCCGGCTGCTCGGCGTGGATATTGTCCTCAGCCTCGCCCTCCTCGAACCCCATCGAGACGAGACGGTCGCGCAGGGCATTGGCGGTCTCGGCAAATGCACGCGAGGTCAGGTTGGCATAGGCCCGGTTCAACGCCGGCGCCGACCGCCGCTTGGCATAGGGCATGCGCAGCACCCGGCCCAGCAGCTGCTCGGCATCGGTCGCGTTCTGGATGTTGGCGACCGAGCAGAAGACATAGGCGAAGGAACAATCCCACCCTTCCTTGAGCGCCGCCACGGTGATGATGAAGTCGATCGGGCAGTCGGCCTTGAACAGATCGAGATTGTCGAGGTCGCGCTGGTCACCGGTCGCAACCGCGATGCGGCGCTCATCGATCCCCTCGACCTCGATCAGATGCTGTTTCAGCACCTCGACCGTGACCTCCTGGTCGCGGTTCTGCGCCTGGAACAGCACCAGTGGCCGGATATAGTCGCGGTCGCGCTGCGCCACCTCTTCCAGCTCGGCGCGCTTCGAGATCGCGCCGGTGATCGCTCCCTGCCAGGTCTGATGCTCGGACAGCATCACCGGCAGTTTGATCATCTCGGCGTCCTTCAGCTCCTGTGCCGACACCGAATAGAGAATGTTCGAATTGGGCCGCGGCGTCGCGCTGAACTCGATGATCGCGGTCGGATTCACCCGCTGCTGCATCTCGCGCGACAGGCCGGTCACTGCCTGATGCGCCTCATCGACGATCATCAGCGGCTGGTGAAGATGGAGCAGGTTGGCCAGCGAGAATTTGATCGTCCCCGCGCCGGACTTGCCTTCTTCGATCGTCTCCAGACCCGGAAACTGCGCCGGCACGCCGCTGAAATGCGGCTCCAGCGCCTCGTGGTGCGCATAGACCCGCCGCCCTTCGGTATTATTCACCCGCAACGTCTGGATCGTGCCCACGACGATGCAGCAATTGGCGCGCAGATCGTGCGGTCGCAGCTGGTCGAACTCGCCGATGTCGAACACCCGCACGCGACCGGCGAACGCCGCGTCCAGCGCGGCGCGATAGGGGTGGCGGGGATTGCGCAGCGCCTCGACCGTCTGCTGCCGGATCGTCGTGGTGGGGACCAGCCACAGCACCAGCGGGAAGTCCCGCTCGACCCAGGCTTCGCGCGCGACCTGCACCGCATGCGCGGCCAGCAGCGTCTTGCCGCCGCCGGTGGGCAGGCGCAGGCACACATAGGGCGTGCCCTCCATCCCGTTGAGCGGGCGATAGTCGCCGGCGAACCGCCCCAGTCGCGTGCGCAGATCGGGATCGGCAATCGTCGCGGCATAGGCGCCCTGTGGCCCCTGCACCCGCGCATCGGCCAGGAAGGTGCCGAGCGTCGCGAGCGCGCGCTTCTGATAGTCCTTGAGCTCCATCACGCGCGCGCCTTCACGTCATAGGGGGTTTGCCGGAAGCGGACGCCCGCAGTGTCGAGCGTAGCATCGGCCAGGATCGACCGCTCGCCAAACACGGTAATCGGGCCAGCGAACCCGTCGGGCAGCGCCGCCCGGATCGTGGCCAGCGTCGCGCGGGTGAGCACATTGCCGCCGCTTGCTGACTTGTCCCCCAGAATACCGTTGTAGAGCAGCGCGACCGCACGGTCCTCGTGCACGCCCAGCACCGGCGACAGGGTCGCTGGCCGGTTCCATGGCGTGCCGGTTTCCGCGAACCAGATATGCGCGGCAAGTTCGGCAAAGGCGATGTCCGGCCGGATCTGGCCGGTCTCGTCGAATACCGGCGGCCCGAGCCGGTAGAAGCGGAACCCGCCGCCACCGGTCCAGCCAACCGCTTCGGACACGCCGCCCTGCTCGCCCTCGAGCACCTTGCTCAGTCGCGGCTGCGCATGGCTGACGGCATGGTCGCCCATCTCGATCCCAATGTAGCGCCGCCCCATCTTGTGGGCCACGGCAGCGGTCGTGCCGGAGCCGAGAAAGCTGTCCAGGACGAGGTCGCCGGGATTGGAGGCGATATGCAGGATGCGCTGCATCAGGCGCTCGGGCTTAGGTGTGCCAAAACTCACATCAGCACCAAACAGGGCGTTGGCTTCCTTTTTGCTCTCGTCGGTGTGACCGACCTCTTCATGAGGCCACCAAGTCCAAGGCACGAGTCCCTCGACCTCAGAGAGATAGCGGATCACGCTCGGCTGCGCGTTACCATCCTTGCCCCAGTAAATGCGATCGGCTGCTTTCAGCTTCTCAAACTCGCTCTCAATCATAGACCAGCAACGACCTTCAGGCGGCCGATGGGTCTTTCCATTTGGTGCCGTGATCAGATACATCTGGTTGGGTCGAAAGCCCTGCGCCGTCATCGGCAATCCACGCCAACGCTTTGCAGGATCGAGCTCGCGCGGGTTCTCAGGGTTCCTGTAAATCTTGGCCTGCTTCTCATCGAGATCGAGACGATTGCGGGTGGCTTTGAAGCGCTCCGGCGATTTCGCATAGATCAGGATGTACTCGTGGACGTCGCCGATCGCTTCGCGGTTTTCGCGGGAGTATCGCTTCTGCCAAATCGGGCTTGCTACGAACCCCTTCCGCCCAAACCCCTCGTCCATCAGGACCTTGAGGTAGTGCCCCTCATTGTCGTCGATCGACACCCAGATGCTGCCATCCTCCGCGAGCAGCTCCCGCAACAGCTCCAGCCGCGGCCACATCATCGCCAGCCATTTGGAATGCTCCAGGCTGTCGTCATAATGCTCGAACGCCGAGCGGGTGTTGTAAGGGGGATCGATGTAGATACAGCGCACCTGCCCGGCGTAGAAGGGCAGCAGCGACTTCAACGCATCGAGATTGTCGCCATGGATGAGCATGTTGCCGGTATCGCGGTCCCCCGCGCCCAGCTCCGGCACTTCCTCCAGCAGCCGATAGGGAACAGCCTGCGCCGCGCGAACATCGTCATCCCTGGTCAGCCAGCGCAGCGTCGGCATCGATTCCCCTCGTCCCGCCAATGATTTGTCGCAGCGATAGGGGATCGCCCCCGCCGGTGGGAAGCGCTTTCGCGCATGGTTGGGTGGTCAGAGCCGGGGGATCTCTTACCGAACTCGGCAACGCGGTCCTGACGATCTGCTTCGACCAGTGCCTCGATGAACTTGCCGACAGCGGCGACATGGGAGGCGAAGGCATCCCGGCGGCGCTCCACGTCCTCCCATTGCTGCATGCGCCGCGCATGCTGGCGTGCGTCGATCTCTGGAGGCTCGGGAGGCGCTACAGCTTCGGCCTCTCGCCGACTGTCGCCCGCAGCCTGTATCCGACGCCCGGCTCATTCTGGATAAGGCTGGGCCGCGCCGGATCGACTTCCAGCTTTTGCCTGAGATTGCGGACCACGATCCGCAGATAATCCACCCGCTGCTCATGCGCCGGTCCCCACACGCTGCGCAATAGCTGGGCATGACTGATCACCCGGTCAGGACGGCGGGCGAGTTCAGCGAGCGTCTCATACTCCTTTGGCGAAAGATGGACTTCGTCTCCCGCACGACGGACGCGGCGGTGACCAAGGTCGATTTCGACCTCTCCCATACAAACCCGTTCACGGTCGGCGCTGCCGGCAAGCCGGTGGCGCAAGGCGGTGCGGATGCGGGCGAGCAACTCTTCGGTGTCGAACGGCTTGGTCAGATAATCATCGGCGCCCAGATCGAGCGCGGCGACCTTCTCCGCCACATCTTCGCGCGCCGATACCACCAGCAGGGTGGCCGTCGAGCGCGCCTTGATTGGTTGGATCAGTTCGATCCCGTCGCGGTCGGGCAGGCCGAGGTCGAGCAGCACCACGTCGGGCTTGTCGATGTCCAGCAGCGACAGCCCCTCTCGCGCGGTCGCAGCCTCCACCGCGACATGCCCCGCGCGCTGGATGGCGGCGCGGAGCAGGCGGCGGATATGAACATCGTCCTCGATGATGAGCAGCTTGGTCGGCAACGCCATAGTTTCCCGCTTAGAGCAGAAGCCTATTGCCGGTCGAGCGCGGTTGCACGCGAAAGGGCGTCGAGCGCGCGATTGAGCGCTAATACATTGACCCGCTTCTCTCCAAGAAAACCGAACATCGGCGTTTCGATATGGCGGCGGACCAGCGACTCGACGGTGCGGCGTTGCAGCCCCCGCGCCGCGGCGACCCGGTCGACCTGCAACAAAGCCGCTTCGGGGCTGATATGGGGGTCGAGCCCCGAAGCGGAGGCAGTCACCAGATCGGATGGGACCGATTGTGCTGGTGAGGTCTGGTGGGCAACGACATCGGCCTTCACGCGATCGACGAGCGCTTGCGACGTCGGGCCGAGGTTCGAGCCTGCGGAGGCTGCGGCGTCATAGCCGTCGGCACCGGCAGCCGAGGGGCGGCCATGGAAATAGGTCTCGCCGGCGAATTTCTGGCCGAGCAGTTCGGAGCCGATCACCCGGTCGCCTTCGCGGATCAGGCTGCCATTGGCTTGATGCGGGAAGACCAGTTGCGTGACCCCGGTGATCAGCGCGGGATAAGCAAAGCCGAGCAGAAGCGCGAACAAGGCAGTCAGCACGAGGGCAGGACGCAAAGCGGTTTTAAGGTCGGTGAGCATGGGATGATCCTCAGGCCAGGTTGAGGCCGGTAACGGCCATGTCGATAAGCTTGATGCCGATGAACGGCGCGACGAGACCGCCGAGACCATAAACGGCCAGGTTCCGGGCGAGCAGCGGACCCGCCGCCATCGGCTTGTACGCGACGCCCGTGAGCGCGAGCGGGACGAGGCATGGGATGATCAGCGCGTTGAAGATGATCGCCGACAGGATCGCGCTTTCGGGCGAACCCAATCCCATCACGTTAAGCACGCCAAGCCCCGGATAGAGCGCGACGAACATCGCCGGGATGATCGCGAAATACTTCGCGACATCGTTCGCAACCGAGAAGGTGGTGAGCGCGCCGCGCGTCATCAGCAGCTGTTTGCCCAGGCCCACAATCTCGATCAGCTTGGTTGGGTCGCTGTCGAGATCGACCATATTGCCCGCCTCGCGCGCCGCCTGGGTGCCGGTGTTCATGGCCACGCCGACATCGCTCTGCGCAAGCGCGGGCGCATCGTTGGTGCCGTCACCGCACATCGCGACCAGCTTGCCACCCGCCTGTTCCTTGCGGATCAGCGCCAGCTTGTCCTCCGGCGTCGCTTCGGCGAGGAAATCGTCGACCCCGGCCTCGGCGGCGATCGCGGCGGCGGTGAGCGGGTTGTCGCCGGTGATCATCACCGTGCGG
>JBHYGP010000289.1:0-3561 GCA_051858935.1 Sphingomonas sp. | reverse complement strand
CCCCTCCGTCAGCTGCGCTGACACCTCCCCCTGGCGGGGGAGGATTAAACCCTAGCGCCCCTGCGCGCGCCAACGACGGATCGTACGATCGAGGATCTGGTCCTCGCCGCCCATGTGCCGCCAAAGTTCGGAGAAGAGCGGGTCGCCCGAAGCCGGGCGCTTGTTTTCCTCCAGCGCGTCGAACGCGACGCGGACCGGGGTGGCGACGCCTTCGCCGACCATGATGCACTCGCGGTTGCGCAGCGCGGGGATGGCGTCGAGGAAGCCGCGTGCGCCTTCGGGCATCGCCGCGCGCACGAACGCCTGGTCGCGGTCGTTGTTGAGGCGCATCGAGATGATCGTGCCGCACTGTGACAGCACGCCTTCGGCCAGATCCGACGGACGCTGGGTGATCAGGCCGAGCGACACGCCGTATTTGCGGCCTTCCTTGGCGATGCGGCTGAGGATGCGGCCGACCGACGAACCGTCGGCGTTGCGCTCATTGGGGACGTAACGGTGCGCCTCTTCGCAGACGAGCAGGATCGGGCGCTGCGCCTCACCGCGCGACCAGATCGCGTAATCGAACACCATGCGGCTGAGCACCGCGACGACGACGCTGGTGATCTCGCTCGGCACGCCCGAGACGTCGATGATCGAGATCGGCTTGCCGTCGCCGGGCAGGCGGAAGATGCGGCTGATAAAGCTCGCCATCGTATCCGAGACCAGCATGCCGCTGAACATGAAAGTGTAGCGCGGGTCGGCCTTGATCTCGTCGATCTTGCCCTTGAGCCGCAGATAGGGGGCGGTGTCGGTCGCCTTGTCCATCTTGCCCATTTCGAGCTGGATGATCTGGGTGAGGTCCGACAGCAGATAGGGGATCGGCGCATCGACGGTCAGCTTGCCGAACTCGGCGGCGAGCCGGTTCTTCTGCTTGGCCATCAGGATGCAGCGCGCAAGGATGTCGGCATCGACCTGACGGTCCGACCCGTCGGTGGTCAGGAACACCTCGCAATGTTCCTCGAAATTCATCAGCCAATAGGGCATGGCGAGGTTCGACACGTCGAACAGCGCGCCATTGGTCTTGAACGCGGCCGAGTATTCGCCGTGCGGATCGATCATCACGACATGGCCCTGCGGCGCGAGCTCACAGATGCGGTGCAGGATCAGCGCGGCGGCGGTCGACTTGCCGGTACCGGTCGACCCGAGCAGTGCGAAATGCTTGCCCAGCATCGAATCGATATAGAGCGCGGCGCGAATGTCCTTGGTCGGATAGACATTGCCGACCTCGATATGCGCGCGGTCATCGGCGGCGTAGATCTGCTTCAAGTCGGCGGTGGAGACCGGAAACACCGGGGTGCCGGGGACCGGATAGCGGGTCACGCCGCGGCGGAAGCTGTAGAGCTTGCCGGTCAGCTTTTCCTCGTCGCCCTCACCCAGGAAATCGACCTGTGCGATCACCGCCCCGCTGCGCTCATCGAGGCGCAGCGCGCGGACATTGGCGATCAGCCAGCTGCTCCCGGCGCGCAGCTTGATCTGGCTGCCGACCGTGCCCGCGCCTGCGACCGACGGGTCGGCGCTGGTGGCGAGCGATTCGAGCGCGGCCATGTCGAACACGACCTCGCTCGACGCGCCGCCGATTGCCGATACCGCCCCGATGCCATGCGCCGCTGCGGCACCGGACGGGTCGCTGGCCTCGGAGGCCGGACGGATACGGTCGAATCGTTGGCCGCCCAGATCTTCGCTCATCACGCGGTGGTGCTCCCCCTGCAAAACAGGGTGGTTCTACGGCGTGTGAGTAAAGAACTCGTTGGTATCGGTATCAGAATCTTCGCCAGATTGCCCCGGCTGCCCAGCCGAAACCGATCGACAGCAGTACCGCCGCGATTCCGTAGAGGATCGAGTTGCGCTCGGCCGCGCGGGCGACCCAGCGTTCGAAGCCGGACTTGCGGATGTCGATCTCCCGCACCGCCGCCGCGAGCACGCGACCGTCGCGGATCAGGAAGGTTTCGGCGGTGAAGCGCCCGACGGGAACGCGCGCCGGGATCTGTATTCGCCCGCGATACAGGACGTTATCGGTGATTTCGACCGTGCCGGGGGCTTCGTAATAGAGGCCGGCGCGGCGCTTCAAATCGACAAGGCCCGCGTCGAAGCGCGACTGGACTGCAGGCGCAGCGCCCGATGCGGGGGAGAGCTGGAGGCTGTCGAGGCCAAGCTCGTAGATGGCGCGGGTGCGGGCATCGACGATCCGGTCGATCGGGCGCGACGAGGCGATGGCGTAGAAGGACGGGGCCGAGCGGTACCGGGTGCGGTCGGCATTGACCCAGATTCCGGCAACGCGCTGCTTCTCGCGCACCAGCACCGATTCGGTCGGGCCCTTGACCACCACGACGATGTCGGTCGGCGGATCGCCGGGGCGCGGGGCGGTGTTGCCCGGCTGAACGATCGCGCCGAACAGCAGCAGCTCCGCTCCGGTGAAGGAATAGATGATCTCGATCTCGCGCTGCGACACATCGGGAACCAGACTCGGCTTGGCCTGACCCAGCAACAGCGGCGCAGCGAGCGCGAGGAGGAGCGCGGGAACCCTCATCCCAGCTCGACCGAATAGATTTCATCGGGCTGCCAGGCGAGCCCGGCGACCATCTGCAGCGCGACGAGCAGCACCATCACGGCGAGCGCGAGGCGCAGATATTCGGGCCGGGCGCGGGCGGCGAAGCGCGCGCCGAGCTGTGCCCCGACCACCGACCCCAGCAGCAGCAGCGCGGCGAGCACGATGTCGACCGCCTTGGTCGTCACCGAATGGACCATGGTCGCCGCCGCGCTGACGAACAGGATCTGGAACAGCGAGGTGCCGACCACGACCTGTGCCGGCATGCCGAGCAGATAGAGCATCGCCGGGATCAGGATGAACCCGCCGCCGACGCCGAGCAGCATGGTGAGGATCCCGGTGGCAAAGCCGAGCAGCAGCGGCGCGAGCGGCGAAATGTAGAGCCCCGAACGGTAGAAACGCCAGCGCAGCGGGAGTGCTGCGACCATCGGGTGATGCCGCCGTCGCCGGGCGCGCGCGACCGTGCCGGTGCGCGACGACCGGATCGCGCCGAGCGATTCGGACAGCATCAGCCAGCCGATCGACCCGAGCATCACGACATAGAGCAAGGCGATTACCGTATCGATCTGCCCGCTCGCCTGAAGCAACCGGAACAGCAGCGCGCCTGCACCCGACCCCAATACGCCCCCGCCGATCAGTACCCACGCCATATGCAGATCGACGCCATTGCGGCGGAAATGGGCGAACACGCCGGAGACGCTCGCGCCGGTGACCTGGCTCGCCGCCGATGCCGCGGCGACGGTCGGCGGGATGCCATAGACGATCAGCAACGGCGTGGTCAGGAACCCGCCGCCGACCCCGAACATGCCCGATAACAGGCCGACGCCCAGCCCCAGCAACACGATAACGAGCGCGTTGACCGAGAGGCTGGCGATGGGGAGGTAAAGGTCCATGCGGGCTCTTGCCTAGCCGCTCGCGCGGTCGGGCGGAAGGCGAAGCGGGTCAGAAATCCGCGCCGAGCGTGAGCGCAGGCCCCG